>NZ_CAXSTD010000010.1:0-162146 GCF_964240315.1 Blautia sp. Marseille-P2398 | reverse complement strand
TTAGCTGATCTTCCCGGGCTTAGTTTTTCTTAAGGCCCGAAACCGAGCCGAAGAGAATGATTTGAGCTTGCGTCCCTCTTACCTGATCTTCCCGAGCTTAGTTTTTCTTAAGACCCGAAGTCAAGCCGAAGAGAATGATTTGAGCTTGCGTCCCTTTCATCTGGAATAAAACCCACTCTCAACCTCCACCGGAATCACCCTCTCCTCAATCCCCTCAATCTCAATAAACCTCTGTCTCCCCAACATCTCCACCATCTGCGCAAGCAGCTCCCTGCTCCCCTGCGCCTCCATCTCCACGCGGTCATCCCAGTTATTTCTCACCCAACCGGTAACCCCCAGAGAACTGGCAATATAACAGGCCCGATAGCGAAATCCAACTCCCTGCACTCTCCCCGAAAACCAATAATGCTTCCTTATCAGATTCTCTCTCATCTCCGAACCCTTCCCATCCTGAACATCATGCTTTTTCCAGACTCCCCGGCCTTTCTCATACTCCTCGGCAATCTCCTCACCTGTCTCAGAATCCTGCAGAAACGTTCTGTACTTCTTTCTCTTAAAATCAAATATACTCAACAGCAACCCTCTCTCACAGCTACTGTGCCGGCAACTTGATTTCCCGAACATTCTCACATCTTTCCTGCCAGCCTGTTTCAGGAATCACTCTGCCGCCACACTACAATCACACCCTGATCACAAATCCGTCTTTTCTCGCTTTCGCTTTCGGATATTCCCCGGAGCGATAACCAAGCACACAATGACCAATTCCAACATAAGACTCCGGCACACCCCACTCTGCCTTCAATGCCTTTCCTTCTTCAGAAGCAAACACCTCTCTTGCACGATGAATCCAGCAGGAATCAACCCCAAGGGCATGAGCAGCATTCATCAGATTTCCCATAACCAGACTTCCATTTTCCACACATGTAGGCATATTACTGTCTGCAAAGACCACAACAACTGTCGGTGCCCCATAGAACGGATCACTCTCAGTCCCCATCACATCCGCATTCATTTTAGAAAGCTTCGCAACAAGTTCCGGATTCTGTGTTACTACCATAAGTGTACCCTGTTGTCCCATTCCGCTTGGTGCGTATTCCCCTGCTTCAAGAATTTCATTCAACACTTCTTCCGGCACCAGATCTTCTTTATAACCACGTACACTTCTTCGCTCCAAAAGATTTTTTATTGTTTCATTCATGTCTCATATCCTCCTGTATTTATTTTCATCACTGTCAAAGCAACATTACTGTCCACCACGTTCTCAGCAACACAGCCAGGCAACAATATCTTCCTATATTATAGCACTACATCTACCAAAACTCACCTGTATTTCCCATAATTTTCAGGCAATTTTCCTTGCCCCTGCATCACAACTAGTCTATAATAAAGAACAGACTAACATGAGGTATAAACTATATGAACAAAAAAGAAATTTCTGAAATCAAGAAACAGTTCACTCCCGAGAACTGTTCTCTCACCCGCATCTGCGGATGTTACGTTGACGGAGAAAAGAATAAAAAAACCGAACTGAAAGAAGCATTTCTCTCTTTATCAGAAGAAGAAATGTTCAAATACTTTGAAATTTTCCGCAAATCCCTTTCCGGAACAATAGGAAAAAATCTGATGAACATGGAATTTCCTCTCGAGCAGGAAACTGAGGGTGGAACTCAACATTTTCTTATGAAACTGAGAGAAAGCAAACTGACCGATGATGCACTGGTAGAAAGTTTCTACGATAAGATCATTGAAAACTATGATTATCCCGAAAACTACTACATCATCCTGATCCATGGAGTATATGATATCCCCGGAAAATCTTCCGACGGTGCAGAAATGTTTGATGCATCTGATGAGATTTATGAGCACATCATGTGCTGTATCTGTCCTGTAAAACTCTCTAAGGCAGGTCTTTGCTACAATGCCGAAACCAACAGCATTCAGGACCGTATCCGCGACTGGATCGTGGAACTTCCGGATGTTGCTTTCCTTTTCCCGCAGTTTAACGACCGCAGCACTGACATCCATGGTGTCCTTTATTATAGTAAAAATGCAAACGAGCTTCGGGATATTTTTATCGATGAACTGCTTGGATGTACAGCACCTCTTTCTGCAGGAGGACAGCGTGATTCCTTTAACGCACTGGTTGAAGATACTCTGGGCGACGACTGCAGATATGACACTGTATTAAGCATTCACGAGAAATTAAACGACCTGATCGAATCACAGAAGGATGAGCCGGAACCTGTAGTTCTGACCAAATCTGAGGTAAAACGCCTCTTTGAAGAATGCGGCGTAGAAGATGAAAAACTACAGTCATTTGATGAACAATACGAGATCACAGCCGGGGAAAAATCCTCTCTGGTTGCTTCCAACATCACCAATACAAAAAGATTCGAGATCAAAACCCCGGATGTTGTAGTCCACGTAGATCCTGAACGTGCCGATCTTGTGGAAACACGCGTAATTGACGGACGCAAGTGCCTTGTGATTCCAATGGAAGGCGAAGTTGAACTGAACGGAATCCGCGTACATACAGGAAATGAAAATCCTTCTGATGACGAATTTTATGACAATACAGATACTGAGACAGAGGAGACATCTGATGGAGAATAATCGTAAACTCTTATTTTTTGACATTGACAAAACCCTGTTAACCCCTTACCCATGGACAGTTCCGGACAGTGCGAAACAGGCTTTAAAAGAAGCCCGCTATAATGGTCATCTCCTTTTCATCAATTCCGGACGTACCTATACAATGATTCCGGAAATCATTAAAGAAATGGGATTCGACGGCTATGTATGCGGATGCGGCAGCCAGATTTATATGAATGAAGAGCTTTTATTTTCCAGTTCTATTCCAAATCCGCTTTGCCGTAAAACAACAGAATTACTGCGGGAATGCAGAATTCCTGCGTTTTTTGAACGCCCGGATAAGATTTTATATGACAGCAGTTCACGTGCTGTTCCTGAAACTGTTCAGAAGCTGAAAGCAGAAGTTATAGTAGAAGATCTGGCTCTCTACCCGCCCGAAACATACAACCATTTTACATTTGACAAGTTTCTGGCTTTTCCGTCTGCTGATTCTGATATGGAAACTTTCCGCAAATTTGCAGATGAACATTTTCTGTGTTTCATACATGAAGACAAGGCCTGGGAACTGACTCAGAAAAATCTCAGCAAAGCAACCGGAATCCGGTTTCTGGCAGACCGCCTTGGGGTTCCGGTCAAAGACACCTATGCATTCGGCGATAGCACGAACGATCTTCTTATGCTGCAGTTCGCCGGAAACAGCATCGCAATGGGCGACTCGGATCCCCTGATCCTGCCTCACTGCACTTACCAGACAACCGATATAGAGGACAACGGAATTGCCAATGCTTTGAAGCATTTCCATCTCATTTAGCAGAACATACAAAATAACGTATTATCATATCTCTATTTATCTGTGTTATTTTTGCATATTTAGGAGAATGATTTCGGATTTATTTAAACTCAAAAACAGCTATGTGAAAACACTCAGGTTTTCATCATAGCTGTTTTAATTTACAATACTCAATTCCTATCAGCAGGCTACTGACAGTTCGGATTTTCTTATTTAGCTGCTTCTGTCGGTGTTGCTTCCGGTGTTTCAGTAGTTTCTGCTGCTTCTTCCTCTGCCGCCGGAGTCTCTGTTGTCTCTGTATCCTCTGCTGCAGGTGTTTCTGTAACTTCCTCTGTTTCCGGTGTTGGAGTTGCCTCTTCTGTCACTTCAGGTGTCGGTGTTTCCGGAACCGGGGTAGGAGTCGGTGCCATGAAGGTATGTTTGTCAGTGATCTTAAGTGTCTTAAGGACTTTCTTAACCGCCTTTACATCTGCCTCATCCAGCCATTTGGCAGTTGTATCTGTAAAATAGGTATTTTCTTTGGAATTCTGAAGAGATTCTCGCTTGGAAGCTGTGGCATCTTCATCATTGATCTTGTCAAGTCTTACTACATAGTATCCTGTGTCAGTCTCAATAATATTGTCTGCGACTTCTCCGTCCTTCAGTCCTCTCAGAACCTTCAGAACCTCATCCGGATATGCCTCGCTGCCGGAATCTTCATCCTCGTCTTCGCTCTCTTTTGTTGTAAAATTACCCTGTACTGCAGAATAACTGTCATCTACACCTTTGGCAATCTCACTCATGTCTGCTGTAGGATCCTCTTTCATCTTATCCAGAATCTCCTGAGCCTGTTCTTTCTTAGTCTTTTTCTCCTCATCAGTTATATCATCACCGCTTGTAGAGATACTTACATAAGTGAAGGTTGTCTGATTCGCTTCATCATCAGAAACTGTGATCTTTCCTTCTGCTACAACCGGATCATACATCTTCTTCTGAATTGTCTGAAGCTCCAGAAGTGTTTTTACCTGATCTTCCGTTACCGCAAGTTCCTTAATTGTCTCTTCACTGTTTGCAGCCATAAACTGTGATGCTGCATCTGCGATCGCTGCTTCATCATCATCTGTAAGCTCTATGTTATAATCCGCAGCCTTCTCTTTGAGAATATACATCTTCTCAACAGACTCCAGACTGCTTGTCACTGCCTGATCACCATAAGTCTCATCTGAATCATCACCTGCTGTCTGATCCCAGATATTATCTGCACTTCCCATATAATTTAAATACATGGTTGTTGTCTGCTGTTGCTGTTCGCGGGCATAAAGACTTACAACTCCAAGCGGAATATCTGTTCCGTCAACAGTAGCCACTGTCTTTGTTCCATCTAATGTTTTACTTCCACAGCCGGAAAGCATACCAACTGACATCACACCTGTCAGTGTCACAACGGCTGTTCTCTTTACCATTTTTTTCATTTCTTCCTCCATATTATCAATCTGGTCTTTCTTCCATACCACTTTCCCAGAATGTACTGTTATTAGAGTATAAACTTTTTTCCTGCGAAGGGCAAGGCAAATCGAAAAATATGTAGTATATTTCACATATTTTCCGCCATGCTCTTAAGCTCCTCTGCAAATTCCGTCAATGCCAGGATCAGATTCCCCTGTGGTTCCAGGATAAATTTTGGTTCCTGCTCATTCTTAAACTGCAGACCTCTTCTGTATTTCTGCATAAGAGCCGGAAAGCCTTCTGTATTCAGCCTTGCTTTCTCATAAAGGGTAAACCGGACTGTTTTTCCAGTCTGCTTTATTTCCGTTACGTACCCCTGATGAGCAATCGCCTTTAACTTCGCAATCGCCAGAAGATTCAGCACTGCCTTTCCGGGTTCTCCGAAACGGTCCAGAAGTTCTTCCAGCATATCATCATAATCCTGTTGTGTCTCAATCCCCGCAATTCTTTTATAAATATCCAACTTCTGAAATTCATTACTGATGTAGGAATCAGGAATATACGCATCAACATTCAGATCAACCGATGTCTCGAAATCCTCCATTGTATGAATACCCTTCGCCTCTTTCACTGCTTCATTGAGCATCTTACAATAAAGATCATATCCAACCGCATTCATATGTCCATGTTGCTGCGCACCCAGCAGATTTCCGGCACCTCGAAGTTCCAGATCTCTCATTGCAATCTTAAATCCGCTTCCCAGATCCGTATACTCGCGGATCGCAGCCAGACGCTTCTCAGCCGTCTCCTTCAACATCACATTCTTTCTGTACATCAGAAACGCATAGGCAGTTCTGTTGGAACGCCCGATCCTTCCCCGAAGCTGATAAAGCTGAGAAAGCCCGTATCTGTCTGAATCATGAATAATCATAGTATTTACATTGGAAATATCCAGCCCTGTCTCAATGATCGTGGTGGAAACCAGCACATCAATATCCCCGTTTACAAAGGAATACATCACATTCTCCAGTTCCCTCTCACTCATCTGGCCATGAGCAAAATCCACCCTTGCGTCCGGCACCAGCTTCGCAATACGCAGGGCAACATCTGCAATATCCGTCACTCGATTATAAACATAATAAACCTGTCCGCCTCTGCGCAATTCCCTGTTGATAGCCTCTCGGACTGTCTCTTCATCATATTCCATAACATATGTCTGGATCGGCATTCTGTCCATAGGAGGCTCCTCCAGGACACTCATATCCCGGATTCCGATCAGGCTCATATGAAGAGTACGGGGAATGGGCGTTGCAGTCAGTGTAAGGACATCCACATCCTTCTTTAACTGCTTGATTTTTTCCTTATGCGTAACTCCAAACCGCTGTTCCTCATCAACGATCAACAGGCCAAGATTTTTGAACTGTACGTCTTTGGAAAGGATTCTGTGCGTTCCAATGATCACATCCACCTGACCTTTTTTCAGATCTTCGATTGCCTTCTTCTGTTGTGCCGGGGTCCGGAATCTGCACAACAGTTCCACACGTACCGGAAATTCCTTCATCCTCTGCACAAAGGTATTATAAATCTGCTGCGCAAGGATCGTTGTAGGTGCAAGATAAGCTACCTGTCTGCTCTCCTGTACTTCCTTAAATGCGGCACGCAGCGCCACTTCTGTTTTGCCGTATCCCACATCCCCGCAGATAAGCCGGTCCATAATCCTGGTACTCTCCATATCACGTTTGGCATCCTCAATAGCACTGAGCTGATCCTCTGTCTCTTCATATGGAAACATTTCTTCAAATTCTCTCTGCCATACAGTATCAGGACCACAGACATATCCTTCCTTTTCCTGACGCACTGCATAAAGCTCTACCAGTTCTTTTGCAATATTTTTAACTGCCCCACGAACCTTGCTCTTTGTTTTATTCCACTCCTGAGTACCAAGTTTGTTCAGCTTCGGAGCCTTTGAAGCATCTGCCCCTGAATATTTCTGCAGACAGTCAAGCTGAGTAGCAGGAATATAGAGATTGCTTCCGCCTCTGTATTCAATTTTAATATAATCTTTAACGATCCTGTCTACTTCAACTTTTTCAATTCCTCGGTAAATACCAAGACCATGCTTTTCATGGACAACAAAATCGCCGATAGAAAGCTCCGCAAAATCCTGAATACGGCTTCCACTGTAATTTTTTTTCTTCTTTTTTTTCTGTTCCTGTCCAAAAATGTCAGATTCTGTCATTACCGCAAACTTGATCAACGGGTATTCAAAGCCCTTCTTTGCATGGCCATAAACCACCATGATCTCGCCCGGACAGATCTCCCTGTCATAATCTTGTCCATAAAAGGCTGCCAGTCCCTCTTCCTGAAGATCCTTTGCCAGCCTCTCGGCCCTTGTGCGGGAACCGGAAAGCAACGCGATCCTGTATCCCTGTTTCTTATACTGATGAAGATCTTTTACCAGAAGTTCAAAACTGTTGTTATAAGCGCTGATTGATTTTACCTCCAGGTAAAATTTCTCCCGCACTTTCCAGCCTGCCTGTTTCGGTTCCAGCGCACATACAGAAATACAGTTGCGTTTATTCAGTTCTTTTTGAAGCTGTTCAAAAGAACAAAGCCAGTTTTCCGGCAGATTCCGGCTGCCTTTTTCCTCTCTGTGCATACGGCTCTGTCTGTACTCTTCTTCTACAGCCCCGCCTTTCTCAGTCAGTCGGTTTGGTTCATCCAGAAAGATTATGGTTCTTTCCTCCGGAAAATAATCCAGGAAGGAAACCATATCCTTGTCCCCTATATGCTCCACAGCCGGATAGATCGTAAGTTCTTCCAGATTTTCCAGAGAACGCTGACTCTCCGGATCAAAACTCCGGATAGAATCAATCTCATCTCCCCAAAGCTCGATTCTCCATGGATTTTCCTCAGTGAGACAGTAAATATCCACAATACCGCCACGCACAGAGAACTGCCCCGGCATTTCCACCTGTCCTACCCGCTCGTAACCTAAAGCCACCAGCTGGTTCTTCAGCTGTTCTATGTCTACGGTGCTGTCACTTTCGTAATGAATCAGCTGTTCTTTTATCTTTCCCAGAGATTCCAGAAAATCCATACATCCGTCAATACTTGTAACAA
Source organism: Blautia sp. Marseille-P2398 (assembly GCF_964240315.1). Lineage (NCBI taxonomy): Bacteria > Bacillati > Bacillota > Clostridia > Lachnospirales > Lachnospiraceae > Blautia > Blautia sp. Marseille-P2398. The sequence continues at coordinate 154,216 of NZ_CAXSTD010000010.1, read as the reverse complement.
CTGTCAGTTCTTTCTCTTCCAGTAACGCCTTAATGACCTTCATCCTCTGACGTATCAGCAGATTTCCATGGATATCTGCCTGAAAGAACAGAAGATCTTTCGCAGGATAAGAATACACTTTTCTGTCATAAAATCTGTAATCTTCATAAATTTCTCTGGCGCGGCGTTCGTCCTCCGCCAGGATCAGACGATAAGGCGCAATCCCGGAAAGTCCGTACATCAGATGAGATTTCTGCGATTCCATACACCCCGAAACCTGCAGGATTCCCTTATTCGTTTTGCTTTTTTCTTTAATCTGTTCAAACTCTGCAAGCCCCTGCAGAGGTGTTAAAAATGCTTTCATCTTCACCCCTCATGATCCTTCGACGTAATAAAAGCGGCTTCTGTTTCCAGTTACCGCTTTCTATACCTTTTGCTGAACAATCATCTATTTCCTGTCTGCTTATTTCTGTACAGGTACTTTTCTGTTATATTCGTTCATGGCTGCATCTGTACCCTGTGTGATTATGATATCCACAGCCTTTGCCGCCTTTGCTATTGCTTCATCCACAAGTTTCCTGTCTTCTGTGGAAAATCTGCCAAGTACATGATCTGCCAGATCCCATCCCTTCGGCTTTGCACCAACTCCTACTTTAATACGGAGAAATTTCTCTGTGCCAAGCTGGCGGATAATATCTTTGATCCCGTTATGTCCACCCGCACTTCCCTGCTTGCGGATGCGAAGCTGCCCGGGCTCCAGATCAATATCATCATAAATAACAATAAGCTCTGATTCCGGATCAATTTTAAAATAATTCGCCATCTCACGAACAGGACCGCCACTCAGGTTCATAAAAGAAAGTGGCTTCATAAGAATCACTTTCTCTCCGCCGATCATGGTTTTACCGTACATGGCATTAAATTTCACACCACCCTGAGGGACATTGTAATCCTCTACCAGACGGTCAACGGTATCAAATCCCATATTGTGGCGTGTTGCTTCATACTGTTTCCCGGGATTTCCCAGGCCAACTACTAAATACATATATGTGTCTCCTGCTTAATTTAACACCATTTTCCGGAATTACCATACCTGTCCTGATGTCAAATTTATTTTTTACATACTCTAAAGTGTGTTTAAAAAATCAATCTTATAAATTGTGACGCACATCTTGCGGGAATGATTTTTCAGACACGCTCTAAGATAATTAATTAAAATATACCATCTCTTCCTTAAGCGGCTCGCATTCTTTCACATCACTTGCATAAAGAACAATGCCCTCACCCTGATATTCTGTACGGTTCTCAAATGCGACCTTCGCTGTTACTTCTACCCAACTGCCCTCTTTGATATGCGGTGCATAATCGCTTCTGCACACGTATCCAAGGAAAGTGGTATCATCTGCGCAGCAGGTCATTGCCACACGTCCCGGAACAAAGAATTTACTTCCCATTCCACGTGGTTTCATGACACGTCCTTTAAAGCGGACAATTTTGTCTACATATTTATCCGGATTATCCATGGCATCCACAAACCAGATACCATAATCTTCCGGTGGAATCTCAATGATCGGTGCATTGATATCAAACGGCATCTCATCCTGGAAAATGTCATCCATCTCGCCCTCTTCATTTTCAAAGATAACCTCTGCACTCTGATTTGCAACCTTGATCCCACGTCTGTATGCAGGAAGCGGATCTCCCTCTTTACAGCGGTTAAATACAACCATATCTGTATTTCTGATCATATCCATGAACAGAGATTTCATGTTTGCCATATAAACCTGATAAGTAGTTGCATCCACACAGGTAATCTCCTGCTCAATTCCCCAGCCTTCCGGAAGCTCCATCTGCTCAAACTTACTTACAAGCCACATTCCGTTGTACTCGATCACAACACGCTCCGGCTGATGGATGATATCCATGGCAGCCAGACGCTGTGGTGTCAGATCTTCTTCATCCTCGATCACTTCCACAACTGTGTTTGTAAGTTTCAGTTTATCCATATCATATTCTTCTTCGCCTTCTTCGCAAAGAATCAACAGAGTTTTGCCGTCAATGGCAAAATACTCCTGCTGCAGTGTAAAATCCAGGAAAGTAGTCTTTCCGCTTTCCAGGAATCCCGTAACCAAATAAATGGGAACTCTGATATCATCCATCATATAATTTATTCCTTTATCTTTATTCTGATTCTGTTATTATCTGCCGAAATCATTCAGTCGCGCATCTATGGCGAGGATTTCACACTCTGATGAGCTGAATCCAGATGCAGTATTTTAGAGGATTGCCATAAATCGCTGTTTCCTCATAATCATTATGCAAGCCCGAATAATTCTGCAAGCTTATCTTCTTTCAGTTTGGAGCCGATCACGCAGAGACGACCTGTGTATTCCGGTGCACCTTCACGGATCTCTGTTTCCTCCGGAACCATGTCAAAATAAATCCATGTTCCGTCTTCTGCAGGAAGCATTCCCTTTGCACGAAGAATAATACCGTAATCTTCAGAAGCGGAAAGAGCCTCAAGCATCTTCTCAAGACCTTCTCTTGTGTATTTCTTAATCGTCTCACGTCCCCAGCTTGTAAATACCTCATCTGCGTGATGATGGTGATGATCATGATGATCATGTCCGCAGCCGCATTCATGGTCGTGATCGTGGTGATGATGCTCATGTTCCTCATGATCATGTCCACAGCCGCATTCATGGTCGTGGTCATGGTGATGATGTTCATGTTCTTCGTGATCATGTCCACAGCCACATTCATGGTCGTGGTCATGGTGATGATGTTCATGTTCTTCGTGATCATGTCCACAGCCACATTCATGATCATGGTCGTGATCGTGATGATGATGCTCTCCATGTTCATGTACATGTCCGCACTCCGGGCATACCTCTTCCTCAGACATCAGTTCTTCCTCAAGAGATACCGGTTTCTCCATAACCTCAAGGATTTTCTTTCCGTCCAGTTTCTCAATCGGAGTGGTGATGATAGCAGCTTTCGCATTAATTCCACGAAGAAGTTCCATTGCCTGCTGTGCTTTCTTCTCATCAATGATATCTGTACGGCTCATGATAATCGCACCTGCATATTCAACCTGATTATCAAAGAACTCACCAAAGTTTCTCATATACATTTTGCACTTCTTTGCATCAACTACAGTTGTATAGCTGTTCAGAACGATATCCACATCTCCCTGAACACCCTGTACTGCCTTGATAACATCTGAAAGTTTACCAACACCTGATGGCTCGATCAGGATTCTGTCCGGATGATATTTGTCCACAACCTCTTTCAGAGAAGTGCCGAAATCTCCCACTAATGAACAGCAGATACATCCGGAATTCATTTCACGGATCTGGATTCCCGCTTCCTTCAGGAAACCACCGTCAATACCAATCTCACCAAATTCGTTCTCGATCAGTACAACCTGCTCATCTGCATAAGCCTCTTTCAGAAGTTTCTTAATCAATGTAGTTTTACCGGCTCCAAGGAAACCGGAAATAATATCAATCTTAGTTGCCATTGTCTTATTTCTCCTCTTCGTTAAAATTTATATTTCTGAATAACTGCCATATAGCCGTCATTTTTTATATTCTGCCATTTTTATGAACAAACAGAATAACTTTTGGAACTGCCATCATTATCTGTCTGTTTATATATTTACCTATAACGTACTCATTATACATAAGATATCCAATGTATTCAAGTCTGCCATCAACGCACTTTGACCAGGAAACGCCTGTGCCCCCTGGTTTACAAATATCCTGCAGCTGTTCAATACCTTCAGAACAACCTGCCTGTTCACATCAAAGAAAGGGGCATGATCCACCATCATGCCCCCGCCTGTATACACTAATGATCAACCATTGATCATAAAGCTCATTAATTTATCAATATCGTCTTTCTCATAAGCAACGATCTCAAGTTCCGGAATCTCTCCGCCTGAGAAAATGTTTGCCAGAGATACATACTGGGATAATTTAGATTTAAGGTTCAGTCTGTCACCTTCGCCTGTTACTAATTCTACTCTGCCTTCGCAGCTGTCAACTACAGAAAAAAATTTATCGATGTCTTTAATGTTAGATACTTTCATGTTCATTCTCCTTTCAACATGGAAACCATTATTCTCTCTATTCCTTGTGTTCGCGATAATTATAACGCAGATAAATTTCAAAAGCAATTATTTATATTTCACGAATTTTTCATATATTATCGGGCTTACCCTGCAATATTGTCAAATAAATAACATGCCCCTGACAATAATTCTCTCAGATATTCACATATACCCCGAAATCATCCCTCAAAATTAATATGTAAAAATCGCAACCCCATAAGCCGGCAACGGATATGCGAAGGAAAACTCTCTGTTATCACATTCCTGTTTCACTGCCTTAAATGTCTTTGGCTGCTCCAGAAGTCCATTCTCGTCCATAATCAGCTTGTACTGTTTTTTCTTCGGAACACCAACCCTGTAATCCGGACGGTCAACAGGTGTAAAGTTAACTATGTAAAGAATATTGTTTCTCTTTGTAGGAGACTTTCTCACAAAGCTGAAAATACTTCTGTCCCCGTCATCCGCATTGATCCACTCAAATCCTTCCGGATTATTATCACCGGCATAAAGTGCCGGATATTTCTTATAAATAGTCAGGAGATCATGCACATAATTCTGAAGTTCCTTGTGTGGCTCTTCATTCAGAAGGAACCAGTCAAGTTCTCTCTCCTCACTCCATTCACGAAGCTGTCCGAATTCCTGTCCCATGAACAGAAGCTTCTTACCCGGATGGCAGTTCATAAATGAATAGGCAGCCTTTAAATTCCTGAATTTGTCCGGTAACTCTCCCGGCATCTTCTCAATCATGGAGCATTTCAGATGAACCACCTCATCATGAGAAAGAACTAATACATATCTCTCACTGTATGCATATGACATGGAGAAAGTCATCTTATTATGATTAAATTTACGGAAATACGGATCCAGCTTCATATATTCCAGGAAGTCATTCATCCATCCCATATTCCACTTCAGACTAAAACCAAGTCCGTCCTTCTCTGCATCCCCTGTAACCATTGGCCATGCAGTAGATTCCTCAGCGATCATCACAGTTCCATGATTCCTTCCAAGAACTACTGTATTCAGATGCTTAAAGAATTCAATAGCCTCCAGATTCTGATTTCCGCCATATTTATTTGCGATCCATTCTCCATCCTTCTTACCATAATCAAGATAAAGCATGGAAGCAACAGCATCCACACGAAGTCCGTCTACGTGGCACTCCTCCACCCAGTAAAGGGCATTTGCGATCAGGAAGTTCTTAACCTCCGGGCGTCCGTAATTATAAATCTTGGTACCCCAGTCCGGATGTTCTCCCTGTCTCGGATCTGCGTGCTCATACACTGCGGTTCCGTCAAAGTTCGCAAGACCATGGGCATCTTTCGGGAAATGTGCAGGTACCCAGTCAAGGATAACTCCAATCTTATTCTGATGTAAATAATCCACCATATACTTGAAATCCTGCGGCGTTCCATATCTGGAAGTCGGTGCATAATATCCGGTCACCTGATATCCCCAGGAACCGTCAAAAGGATGCTCTGCGATTCCCATAAGCTCTACATGGGTATATCCCATTTCCTTCACATAAGCTGCCAGGGCATGTGCGAATTCTCTATAGTTATAAAATCCTTTTTCATTTTCCTCTGACTGCGGATGCTTCTTCCATGAACCCGGATGAACCTCATAGATTGCCATAGGCTCTACCTGCTCATCAAACTTCTCTCTGTTCTTGATCCATGTGGCATCCTTCCATTTATAGTTTGTGATATCTGTGATCCTGGAGGCTGTACCCGGACGGAGTTCAGCTTCATTTGCATAAGGATCTGCTTTATATAGCTTCTCTCCATGCGCACCCACGATAAAGAATTTATACAGCTGTCCGATCTTTGCCCCCGGAACAAACACTTCATAAACACCGATCGGCCCAACCTTCTCCATCGGGTTTGCTTCTTCCTCCCAGTCATTAAATTCACCGATTACAGAAACAGACTGTGCATTCGGTGCCCAGACCGCAAAATATACACCTTTTTTTCGTCTGTATGTAGTCGGATGGGCACCCAGTTTCTTATATACTTCATAATTGGTTCCCTGTCCAAATAAATATTGATCCAAATCCGTAAATTTCATACTCACACCCATCTGGAGTCCTCCCTTAACTTCGGTTTCTATCTTTTTTGCAGATACTGATTCCATAAAATAATACTGTAACAGGATATCTTACGTTACTGTTCACTCCATTCTCAGTAACGTAGCCAAAGTTCATTCCAGATTGCCTGCGGCAATGGAATTTTGGCGTATGAACAGTAACTATCTTACAGCAAGTTCAATCAGGAATACGAACTGACTTTTAGTCATTCTATAAGCCTTATTATACCAACGGACATTCCATACGTCAATTAAAAATATGTGTATATTTAACAATTTTTTTATATATTTTATGTGTTTTTTGTAAAAAACATAAAGAGCAAAGAAGTACCATTGCTCTCTTCTTTGCTCTTTCGTATATTCGTAATTCTTCTGTATGGTCCACACTGCAGGATTGCATATGTTTTTTATTCCGTTCCATCTCCGTAATCTACAGAATCATCACTGTAATCTTCCGAATCATCTGAACTTCCATCATCATAACTTCCGTCATCCGAACTTCCATCATCATAACTTCCACCGTCTGAACTTCCATCCGAATAATCCCCACTTCCATCTGAGGAATCTGTGCTTCCGTCAGAAGAATCTGCGCTTGCATCAGATGTACCATCTGTTCCGTCTGCAGAAGCTGCTGCATCGGAACCGCCCTGATATCCCGGCACGCCTCCATTACTGAGTGTACTCGGCCAGAAATCCACATAACATGCATTCTGTAAGGTCACATTCTTGGCTTCTGCCATCTCACTTACCGTTACAAGTTTATATCCCTGTGCAATAAGATCCGGTATCAGTCTCAGAGCAGCCTTTACAGATGGCTCATGAATATCATGCATCAGGATGATAGTTCCATCTGTCAGATCTCCATTCATTACCGCGTTATAGTCTGCATCTGCATCCATAAGTTTCCAGTCTTCTGTGTCCAGCGACCACATAAAGAACGGCTTATTTACAGTATTATAAATATCTGAATTTCCATCACCGTAAGGTGCACGTGCCACACTCGCCCCCTGACCACATGCCTGAATTAATGCGTCATCTGTATCAGAGAACTGCTTTGCAACTGCGTCAAGATCAATTGTCGTCAGCTGTGTATGATCCCAGGAATGACTTCCAACCTCACATCCAAGTTCCAGCATACGTTTTGGCGCATCCGGATATGCACTGACATTCTGACCAAGCATAAAGAATGTTGCATGAGCATTATTCTGTTCCAGGCAATCCAGCAATTCATCTGTATACTGTCCCGGACCATCATCAAAAGTCAGTGCCAGCATCGGACGTACCTTACTCGGATCATAAGATCCGTCTTCATTAAAGTAATAATCCTTCACTCCCTTTTCTACCCATCCTGTCTGTATATATCCGTTTTCGTCAAAAGAATAGGTAACACCATCTATATCCTGAAATCCATTTGAAAAATATGTACCATCTGTATTCTGATACCACTTTCCGTTAGCATCCTCATGCCATCCGGCTGTCATCGCGGCAATCTTATCTGTATCTGATTTACCCTTCAATGGCTGTCTCACCGCAGCATCGGAATTTGCCTGAACTTCTTCTGTATCTGCCTGAGCCTGCACAGTCTGATCACTGCTTCCGCCTCCGGCTACATGATGTGCGATCGGAATAATAATTCCTCTCACCACAAACACCACCGCCAGAATCATGCCAATAACACAAAGTCCGATCTTTGTATAATGCCTGATCATCATCTGACGTTTTTTTCTGCGCATTCTTTCGCGCAACACCCTCTTATCCATGGTTTCCTTTCCCCGCTTCTTTTTGTTAATTAGTCCCTGACAGCGTACATCACAGTACGGAGTAATCCACTTTTATCAATAATCATAACTCATTTATCAGGTAAATACAATGCCAATTATTCACTCTGATCAACATCTTCCGTACCTAATTCCTCTTCCAGATTCTCATCTACATCTGAATTGTCCTGTCCGGAATCATCAGTATCTTCATCTGATACATTCTGATCACTGTCCTGTTCCGCATTTTCTGCCGCAGCATCTGCATCATCTGCCAGCACATCACCATTTGCGACTTTCTCACTCACACTCGCATTTTTTATAATGAACTCCTCCACTCTGAGAAGTCCGACTGATTCATCTACATAATCCTGTCCGTAAGTTCCAACCAACTCTGCAATACTGGAAACACCCATCTGTTCTACCAGTTTATCCTGCAGCTGAAGGCTCTCTTTGTCGTCAAGTGACAGTCCCTCTGCATCCATAATCCCCTGCACGATCAGGTTCTGCTTAACCTTACCCTCTGCATACTGCTGACATTGTTCATCAAAATCATCCTGCGAAATACCCTGACTGTCTGTAAACTCTTCCAGAGTCATGTCGGCCTGTTTTGCATAAACTTCCATACTCTTCTTAAATTCAGAAACAGCCTTATCCACATCTTCCTGTGGGTATTCTTTTACTTCAGAGTTCTCAAGCACTGTACTCCATGCAGTATTCTTAAGAACCTCCTGCGCAGATTCCTTTGCGTTTTTCTCAAGTTCACTGCGAATACTCTCACGATAATCATCTACTGTTGTATAATCAGTGTTCTTTGCAACCCATTCATCTGTAAGTTCTCCTTCACGCCGCACGTTCTGCACCGTAACCTTGTATATAACTTCCTTACCTGCCAGAGTTTCGTCTGCATAGTCTGACGGGAAATCAATTTTAATCTCCTTTGTGTCACCCTTCTTCATCCCGATCACACCATTTTCAAACTCCTCAAACATCTGTCCGTCGCCGATCACAAAGTCATAATTATTGGCAGTACCACCGTCAAAAGTCTGTCCGTCTTTAGTGCCTGTATAATTTACAGTCACCAGATCCCCTTCTTTTGCCGCATCAGATACAGGTTCTGCCTTATCTTTCAGATCCTCATCGATCTGCGCCTGTACATCATCGTCAGTGATCGCATCCACCGTATTGTCCAGAGTCAGTCCTTTATATTCTCCGATCGTAATATATTTCTCTACATTCTCAATAGAAACAAGACGCGTAGTTCCTGTCTCTGCTTTCTTCCCGTCAGCAGCTCCTTCTGTCTTTGTACCGTCTGTGATAACAGCACCGCCATCACCACACGCAGATGCTGTCAGTGCAAAACAAACTGCAAGCATGGCAAGATATATTTTTTTCTTCATAATAATCAATACTCCCTTCTACATTCCAGGTACCGGAGTTGGTCTTGAAGAATCCCATACTTCCGATACATCAAAAAGATCACTGAGCATTTCCGGATTATAATACATTCTGTATCCATCCAGATTTCTTCTTCCCTGTCGAAAATAATCATCTGTAATCTGTACAAAATACTGACTGGAATCTACATTACAGAAATAGCGGTATCCCTGACTCTTATAAAACTCATATTTCTCATTGTCTGCCGAATATCCTTCCCAGCTTCCGATATCCGCACCAAATGCAAAAATGATCATATCTGTTTCTCCAAGTATGGGAGCCACATATTTCTTCCATTTTTTATCATCTCTTTTCAGATCATCCAGAGAAGTGGCAGCCACATCCTTATGTCCCCATGTATGGCTTGCAAATTCCCAGCCTTCTGCCTTCATAGCCTTAGCTACCTTTTTTGCATTTTTCACTTCCTGCTTATAGTTAAAATCCGGATGATCTTCCAGGAATTTTTTCTGATCATCCTGCAGTTTTTTTCCGGTCTTATATGCAATATCCGTACGATATCCCAGAACACCGTCATAACCTGTCATTGCAAGGATTCCCTTTCTTCCATGATAGGAAAAATCCGGATGTTCTTTTACAAAAGTATCGATCAGCGGAACCATATCATAATCCCCTGTGGAAACACTTCCGTCATCCTCAATATATTCGTTCTTAACCTCACCATTGGAATCCACTACAAGTTTCGATGCGAAACCATCTCCGTCCATATAGTGATAATAACTTACATCATCCTGAGAAAGCACAAATGGAATTTTTCCCGGCGGCAGCATAATACTGCCTCTGGACATAGTTCCGTCCTCATTGATAACCGCCATGTCGTGCGGACTGACCATGACATATCCCTTATCATACATACTCTGTATGATTTTGTTAAACTCATCAATTGTTGTCATATACTGGTTATATCCATTACTGTCTGAATCCCCGTCAAATGCTCTGGCAGTGTCTTTGATCAGTGTATGGAAGAACACGTGCGTGATCTGCTCCAGCGGATATTCTGTACAGGTGGCTTTCGTATTTTCGTAATCCGAAACTGCACTCTGCATATCCGTATTACTTTCGTAATCCGGCTGACTCTTAAGCAGTTCTATGGCGCCATCATAATCATACTGTACAGCCATAAGCGCTGCCTGCTCCATAGGATTTTCCTGTTTCTCATCTGCCTCTTCTGTATCTTCGTTGTCAGTCTGCTCTCCCTCATTCAGACCATCATCCTGCTGTGTATCTTCTGTACTTTTCTCTGTATCAGCATCCTGTTCATCAATTGTCTGCTGTTCTGTTTTTTTCTCAGTTTCCGCATTTTCAGCTCTGGAACTCAGAAATGGAATATCCTGTTCAAACGGAATGAGCCCACATCCGCTTACTCCTAACGAAATACTCAAAATAGCTGCTGTTACACATGCTATCCTTTTTCTCATATATTGTCCCCTTTCAGTTATGCACAGAGATCATACTCACCCCATAGTTGGAACCGGCACCGGTCTGGAAGAATCAAACACAGACTGTGCATCAAACAGATCTGAGAGAAGTTCCGGATTATAGTACATTCTGTATCCGTCCAGATTTCTTCTTCCCTGCCGGAAATAATTACTGCGGATCTGCACAAAATACTGGCTTGAATCCACATTACAGTAATAATTATAGCCCTGGCTCTTAAGATATTCGAACTTCTCCCCCGAATAATCTTCAACACTGGTAAGATCTGCTCCAAATGCAAAAATAATAATATCTGTTCCGCCTATCAGAGGATCAACATTCTCTTTAAACTTCTGTGTATCTGCCTGTAATCTCTCCAAACTGATCTGACTTACATTCTGATGTCCCCATGTGTGGCTTGCAAACAGCCAGCCTTCATCTTTCATAGCCTGCGCTACTCTGGCTGCATTTTCTCTCTCTGTATTCAGATTAAAATCCGGATGCTCATCCAGCCATTTTACTTTATCTGCATCCAGATCATCCGGACGGGTTTCATAACTGCTGTCTGTGCGATAACCAAGAATTCCATTGTAACCGGTAAGGGCAACAATTCCTTTAGCACCTCTGTAAGAAAAATCAGGATGTTCCTCTACAAAACGATCGATCAGAGGAACCATATCATAATCGCCTACAGAAATACTGCCATCATCTTCCACATATTCATTGCGGATTTTTCCTTCCTCATCTACGATAAGTTTGGTTGCAAATCCGTCCCCGTCCATATAATGATAATAACACACATCATCCTGCGAAAGCACAAACGGTACTTTACCCGGAGGAAGGAGAATCTCCCCTGCATTCATATTCCCATTCTCATCCGCAGTCGCCATATCATAAATGCTGACCATGACATATCCCTTATCATACATACTCTGAGTAATCTGGTTAAATTCATCAATCGTTGTCATAACCTGATCGTAATCTCCTGACTTGTAATCCCCGTCAAAAGCCTTACCGGTATCTTTGATCAGAGTATGATAAAAGACGTGTGTCACCTGGTCTAACGGCCAGGAAACGCAGGATTCCTTCTTTTTCTGATAAACCTTAACCGCATGCTGAAACTTCTCACTTGTCTGATAAGTCTCACTGTTTTGCAGCATACTTATGGCTTTATCATAATCATACTGTTTTGCAGCATACTTTGCCTGCCTGTAAAGAGTTTTGTCCTCTTCACTCAGTCCATCTGTATCCTGAACTTCAGGTGTCACCGCATTCTCAGCTTCTGCCTCTGCATTTGTCTGCTGAGCTGTTTTTTCTTCTTCTGTTTTCCTGTCTGCAGATTTCACCATCTGCGCAATCTTAACCTGCTGCTCACTGACAAAATTCTGCAGTTCTTCCCCGTAAAATCCTATTCCAATCCCAATTGCAGCGGCCGCCACCACCACTATGCAGCCTGCGATACGCAGTCTTTTTTTTCTGCGGCGAAGTTTATTGCGACGTTCCAGTCTGGCTGCCCTACGGGCTTCATAAGCTTTATTATCATCAAAAAAGAAATCTTCGTCCTCGCTTGCTGCCGGAGGTTCTTCGTCTATCTCTTCTGTATTTGGTTTTTCTTCATTTAGTTTTTCTACATTTGGTTTTTCTGCATTTAGCTCTTCTGCATTTAGTTCTTCTGCATTTGGTTCTTCTGCATTTGGTTCTTCTGCATTTGGTTCTTCTGCATTTAGTTCTTCTGCATTTAGTTCTTCTGCATTTGTCTTTTCTGTATTTACTTTTTCCTTATCTGAAAGTCGCTCCTCTTTCTTCTCAGAGTCGGGCTTTAATTCGCTCATGCTTTTCTCCTTTTTATCATATCCGTTTTTTACTCACAAATTATTCTGTCACAAAATAACTCCACAATTCCCGTTACATATATTATAACCACACATTATGATTCCATCCTGTAAAAATGTCTTTAACTGTTCCGCATATTTACCATTACTGTTCGCTCCGGCAAATATTGTCGCATTACAGTTTTGCTACAATTATAACCTTTCATAATGTAAATTTCTACCGCTTTCCATCCATTAATTCTTTTTTTGCAATTGCGTTTTACCTTATTTAATGATAAAATAATTTTTATGCAATGGACTGTCCGTACCAACAGTCCCTGTGAAAACACATACATTAGGGAGGATGCAAATGAGTACAGTAACAATAGTCCTTCTGGTCATTCTTGTTATCCTGATCGCTGCACTGATCGGTTTATATTTCTTCGGAAAAAAAGCCCAGAAGAAACAGGAAGAACAGCAGGCTCAGATTGAAGCAACTAAACAAACCGTTTCCATGCTGGTTATCGATAAAAAGAGGATGCCACTGAAAGAATCCGGACTTCCTCAGATGGTAATTGAACAGACACCTAAACTTATGCGCCGTTCCAAGCTTCCAATCGTTAAAGCTAAAATCGGACCAAAGATTGCGATCATGATCGCAGATGAGAAGGTTTTCGACCTGATCCCGCTTAAGAAAGAAATCAAAGCCGAAGTAAGCGGTCTTTATATTGTAGGCGTAAAAGGAATCCGCGGTTCCCTTCAGACACCGGCTCCCAAAAAGAAAGGTTTCTTTGCAAAATTCAAGAAAGACAAAACTGCCAGATAAATGCAGTCAGACATATAAACTAAAGGTCAGTGAATCGTGTCATCCATACACACAGATCACTGACCTTTTTCTGTTTGGATCAGACAGATATCTGCAGCGAAGCAGAGAACTTACCAGATCTGATCAAATTGTAAAATTCTTACAGTCCTTTGGCTGTGCCTTAATCGCAAGATAACAGTCTGCCACATGCTCCTGGTTCATATCAAGCGCATAATCCACTTTCATATCAAGACCGCCATCACTCTCCTGCAGATTCAGATTCGTCGCCGCAATCCCCATTTCAATAGTTCCATAGGGAGTGGTATAGTAAGTCATATTCTTCTTACCCTGTTCAAAAACCATATGAACATTGACCACACCTTTCTTGCGGACCTCCATTCCCTTCCGGGAAATTTTTATGTAATTGACGGTAGGTTCTGCAAAATCCTCCATGACTTCCTCATAGCGCAGATAATGACTTCCGTTCCGGAAATAATACTGTCCCGGTACAACAATCTCCAGAGGTTCCTGTTCACCGTCTGCATCCATTGTCTGAAGTCCCCTTACATGAATCAGCACTTCTTTATCCATTCTTCTCATACTCCTGTTTTTATACTGTTCAAAACCTGTTTTTATGTATCTATATTATAACCATTCAGCAATCTGCTGTTTTTAATACTTCTCAATATCTATTTTTTTCGTCATCTCCACATCATATGGAAGAATCGAATTGGCAAACGCCTTAAACTCATCTGCCAGATCACTCACATAGAAGCGATATGGAAATTCATTCTTCTCTGTACCTTCACCGGCAAGTCCTTTTTCCTCCAGAAGCCTTCCCAGCTCCAGTGCGGTTTCATAAGCCGGATTCACCAGACATACTCCGTCTCCCATGATCTTTCTGATGGTGGAACGAAGCAATGGATAATGAGTACATCCCAATATCAGTGTATCCACCTGCTTATCCTGAAGTTCCTTCAGATATCTGGCAGCGACCTCATCAGTCACCGGATCATGAAGCCACCCTTCTTCTACCAGTGGCACAAACAGCGGACATGCTTTGCCGAAAACAGTGATCTCCGGATCCAGATGCTTCAGATACTCTGCATGTATCCCACTTCCTACAGTTCCCACAGTACCAATGATTCCTACCCTCTTATTTCTGGTCTGGGCAGCCGCCACTTTAGCCCCCGGTTCTATCACGCCAATGATGGGAATGTCAAACTCATCCCTCACTGCATCCAGGGCAAAAGCGCTGGCTGTATTACATGCAACCACAATCGCCTTTACCTGCTGCTGCTGAAGAAAACGAATGATCTGCCGGGAATACCGGATGATAGTTTCCTTCGATTTACTTCCGTAAGGCACTCTCGCCGTATCACCAAAATATACGATTTTTTCTGAAGGAAGATTACGCATGATCTCACGCGCAACAGTCAGCCCTCCCACACCGGAATCAAATACTCCTATCGGTGCCTCTCTGTCTATTTTCATTGATTTCTATTCTCCATCTCTATTGATTGTCTCACTATTCTATCACCAATCAAGAGCCTGTGCAAGCCAGAAGGATATCTTTATGTCATCTTTCTGTCCTTTATTTTCCTCAGGGAACTGCGAGAAGCAGAATTTCGGGTACAATGTCCCCCACCATGCAGTAACTGCAGCCTGTTCCTGTCGTCTTTCAGCGATTTTTGTTATCTTACCGGACATTCCCGGCATTGCTCTCATCATAAGAACACCAACAGCTGCCACGAACAGAACAAACGACAGTTTTCTTCTTAATTTTTTGTTCTTACTCTTTTTATTCATCATTGTCCCTCTCTCCTGTTATATCTTATCAGTTACCATATCTGCCTTTGTTATTTTCCTATATATTTTCTTATTTTATATGGAATTTCCAGGCAGCACTTTAATATTTGGATTATGCCAATATTTTCCTGATTTATACTTCCACTTCCAGACTTCCATTTCTGATCTTCACAATCGGAAGTCGCAGGATTTTATCTTCTTTATATTTTTCATAGAAAAGCTCTCTGAGTGTCACAGCCGTAATATTTCCTCCTGACATTCTGTTTCGGATCAGTCCTGTAATATATTCTCCTGCTGATGAATTATCCTCCCCATGCCAGTTCAGGATCTCCCCTGCGTCCTCCGCCTCAAACACATAAAGATCTTCCCCCACAAAAATCTCCTGTTTCAGATAATCCAGCACCATTCTCCATCTTCCGTCCTCCACTAGTGTTCTCCCCATGACCAGAACCTGCAGATGCCCCATATCAAGAAGTTTTTCCTGTGACTGATCATACATTTTTTCAATCCGGGTGAAATCAGCACCACTGATCTGCAGAACCCGGGAACCGCCATCTTCTTCCTCTTTTCCCTGCCCCGTACTCTCAGAAAGATCCGGCATCCCATAGGTAAGACAGATTCCTTCTTCTGAGGCATCCACGCCAAGTGCCATAGGATACATTCTCTTCTCCGGTTCCACAGCCGCACCACATCCGCTCATAAAAAGACTGACTGACAAAATCCCGGTCACCACACCGACTGCCCTTTTCCTCTGCTTCCTGCGGTGTCCCTTTCCTCTGATAAACATATAAAACTGACAGATGAGAATTCCCGGGACGAAAATATGCGCCAGACACCATCCAAAATAATCCAGTATTCCTTTTCCCTCTTCTTCCAGAAGCGAAATCAGGAAAACCAGTGCCAAAAGCCAGAACCTCCCCCTACCAGGATGAGATTTCCCAATAATCTGATTTCCATAATACAGCAGACTCCCTATTGCAAAAAGCAGGCTGTAAAGCAGAAATCCCATCCACAGGATGTCAAATCTGGCCAGTACATTTCCCGGAAGATCTGCGCCTGCCAGCAGAGGCAGGACCGGATAACTTTCCGCCGCTACCCTGTCATATCCCAGAACTGCCGGAAGCAGAAGCTCCATTCCAATAAGAATCCCGCCAAGTGTCAGGATCCCTCCTGCCACCGTCTTTCCCGCACTTCCGTATTTCTCCACATTTCCCAACAGAAATGGCAGCAATGCCACCGGCGAGAAAGCACACAGAGTTCCATAAAAAGACTGACTGACATTTCTCACTGTAAGCTCCTCCCACCGGATTTCTTCCATGAGATATTCCGTTTTTGCCTGTGGCACACAAAGTATCATCATTATCATAATCCCGCCAAGAAGCAGACCACCTGATACTTCCGCCATTCTTCCTCTTCTCTGTACACCTTTGCAGGTTCCGACAGAACATACCAGAATTGCCCAGAATGCAATCCATCGGCCGGATACTCCTGTGATCAGCTTTGCAGGAACCAGCCTCCTGAGAAGTGCCAGCAGATATCCTCCCGCCATCAACACATAGATCAGAAAAAAAATCCCGATCAGCCTTCCCGCAAAAGCACCTGCAGACTTTACCGGATCTTCAAATGAAGGTGTCAGCCGTATCAGCCAGATTACATAAAACCCAAGCAATATCAGCGCAAAAATCATTCCCGCCACTGCACTGATTCCGTTCATTCCACCCTTTCCGAAAACGCAGAGCATAAATGGTGCCAGTAATGCCAGTATCATCTGCCTGTACAGCTGCCTGTGGGAAATTCTGTTATTCTCTGCAAATCTCATGAACCGGACTCCTTTCTCTTCAAACGGATCTTCTGCTCCTCTCTTGCATAAAGCGGTCGTAATACCCTCTTGCGCAGCGGAACTCTCAGAACCCCTTCTCCTCTGCTGCCCTTCTGTTCTTTCTTTATAAAAGGAACCAGATAAGGAATACCAAAACTTATCAGGCCTGCCAGGTGCCCTATAACCAGATATACTCCCAGCACGATTCCGTAAATTCCCAGATAACCTCCCAGGATCAGAAACCCATACTTCACCAGCCGAAATGCTGCTGCAAACTCTTCATTTGGAACAGTCATAGAGCCAAGCGCAGTCAACGCCACGATCATCACCACGATCGGACTCACAAGATTTGCCTCTACCGCTGCCTGTCCGATCACCAGTCCGCCAACAATGCCAATAGCATTTCCCAGAGATCCCGGAACTCTCACCCCAGCCTCCCGAATCAGTTCAAAAGCCAGTTCCAGAAAAATCAGTTCCACCACACTGGAAAAGGGCACTCCTTCCCTCGCCTCCGCAAAAGACAGTATCAGTGCAGATGGCAGAATCTGTGTATGGAAACGTATCACTGCCAGGTAAAGTCCCGGCAGAACAGTCGCCATGATCACAGCCAGATATCGCAGTATTCTGAGAAAGGAAGCCATCTCGAACCTGTGATACCAGTCCTCGCTGCTCTCCATGAAACTGCTAAAATTTCCCGGAAGGATCAATGCTTCCGGAGAATTATCACACAGAATCACAACCTTACCTTTCAGGATTTCCTGCACAGCACGATCCGGACGTTCCGTTGTCTGATACTGAGGAAAAGGAGAATACCACACATCTTCTGTCAGCTGTTCAAGCATACCGCTGTCAAGGATTCCGTCAATCTGAAATTCTTCCAGCCGTTCCTTCACTTCTTCCAGAAGTCCCTCATGTACCAGGTCATCCATGTATAACACCTGCGTTAAGGTATGAGAGCGCACACCGATTTTATATTCTTCCACCTTGAGTCTGGTATCACGAAGCCTTTTTCTTATCAGTGCACTGTTACTTTTCACACTGTCCGAAAATCCTTCCCTGGAACCCCGCAGCACCTTTTCCGATTCTGCCTCCATCACACCTGTGGATGGATAACCTTTGCTGGAGATTTTCATAGCCTTGTCATATCCATCTATGAAAAACACTGCATTCCCTGCAAGCATGGCATCTATGGACTCGTCAAGATTCTCCAGTTTCTTTACATCTGCAATTCCAAGACTGTTATGCCTGATAAATTCCTGAATATCCTCCGGCGAAATCTCCCAGAAATGATTGATCATCTTTCCAAGAGCAGAATCATCCAGCATCATGTTGGAAACCGCAACTTCTATATAGACCATAAGGCAGTCCACCTTATGTTTATCTCCCAGCCGCATGGGACGGATCAGAATATCACTGCAGTTTTCCAGCCTGCTTCGCAGATATTTCTCATTCTCCCTCAGATTTGCAGATACTTTCCGGGATTCTTCCAGTTTCTTCAATAATTTCCCACCTCGTTTCATACCGGTACATCGTTTTCGATGTACCAGACAGATCTGTTGCCAGTCGGCAATATTCCTAAACCCACTTACATACATGGATGCGCAAAAAAAGAGAGGCATCCTGCCTCTCTTAGAATTTCCCGATATTCAGATATTATACCATTCTTATCTGTGTCCCCTGGATTTCTCTTTCTCTGCACGTTCACGTTCTGCATCCTCAGCCTCAATAGAACGCATGATAGCCATTCTCTGATTCTCGATATGCTGGAAAGAAAGCTGTTTCGCGCGTTCTACGTCACGCTCTCTGATCGCCTTTGTCAGTTCCTCATGTTCCTTCACCAGAACATCTCGTGTTTCACCTTCTTTCAGATATTCTACACGATAACGATAAATCTGCTCACGCATATTATTGAGTACCTGGATCAGCCTCTTATTATCAGAAGCCTGATAAATAACCTCATGGAATGCAACGTCAGCCTCCGCAAGCTTAACAAGATTTCCCTCTGCGATCGTATGTTCAAACTCCTTGGCAGCAAGCCAGAGTCTCCTCATTTCTTCTTCAGTCATACGGGCACATGCTTTCTCAATAGCTACATTCTCAAGAGCAATACGAACCTCCAGAACATCATTCAGATCCTTCTCTGTGATATTGGCAACCTGGGCACCACGTCTCGGGATCATCACTACCAGGCCTTCCTGCTCCAGCTTACGCATTGCCTCTCTGATAGGAGTTCTGCTCACGCCAAGTCTCTCTGCCAGCGCAATCTCCATCAGTCTCTCACCAGGTTTCAGTTCGCCCTTCAGGATTGCCTGACGCAGCGTATTAAAAACCACATCCCTTAATGGAAGATATTCATTCATATTTACTGAAAAATCACTTGTCATTTGTATTCCCTCCTGCTTTCGTTACTTCTGTGGCAAAAACCGTCTTCGCCAGCCGGCTCTCTCTGAGAACCTCTGCTGCCGCCTCCATCTTCTCACGATCATCAAAAATTCCGAACACTGTAGGACCACTTCCACTCATCATCGCCTTTAACGCACCATGACTCTCCATCAGTGCTTTGATTTCGCCAATTACAGGATATTTCTCTATAATTCCCGGCTCAAAAACATTTCCCATCTTCTGTGTCATTGCCAGAAGATCTCCACGTTCTATATCTCCTATCATCCCGTCAATATCCGGATGAGAAGAAATCTTATCCAGCTGAAGGCTCTCATAGGCAGCTTTGGTGGAAACATTGATTCCGGGCTTACCGATCAGTACAAAACAGTCCGGCACCTGAGTGATCCTGGTCAATTTCTCCCCGATCCCCTCTGCCAGGGCAGTTCCTCTCATCACACAGTACGGAACATCTGCCCCGATATTCACAGCACGATCCATCAGCTCCTTCTGGCTCAGTCCCAGTTTAAAAAGCCGGTTGATCCCCACCAGTGCAGCTGCCGCATCCGAGCTTCCGCCTGCCATACCTGCTGCCACAGGAATAAATTTCTCAAGATGGATATCCACACCACCCTTAACCTGAAATTCATCCATCAGAAGCTTCGCCGCCTTATACACCAGATTTCGTTCATCATTCGGAATATAGGAATAATTGACAGACAGGGAAATCCCCGGCTTCCTCACCCTCTTCATCTCCAGAACATCATACATCTGTATCGTCTGCATGATCATCCGGACTTCATGATAGCCATCCTCTCTCTTTCTGAGAATATCCAGTCCCAGATTTATCTTCGCCAATGCACGTAAACGCATAAAATCCTCCGTTTCCAACAATATCATCCGTATATAACTGTACTTTCGCAATTATATTTGTACTTTGTATACAATAAAACTCTTTGCGCATATTTTAAATCATTTTTTTTTAGTTTTCAATATAGGAGTTTTCATTTTTTCCGGAAATTTTTTTCATTATCATCCCTGCCTGACAAGAATTAACGACTGCCCCGGCTTTACCTCTTTTTCCGTAAGACTGTTCACACCCGAAATCTCATCCACAGTTGTATAAAATTTCTTTGCAATATCCCACAGGGTATCTCCGGCCTTTACAATATAGACCGTAATTCCCGGCATACTTTCCAGTTTCTTACGATCCAGTGGCTGTTCTTCCACAGATTCAATAAGCTGCTCTTCCCACTGTCTGAACACAAGCACATTCAGTCCCACCGCCGCCTTGACTTCAATCTCATCCCCATCTGCCATTGCAGTGGAAAGCTGTTCAAGGTCAGCCTGAAGTAAATATGTGCAATCCTTCCCGATCTCTTCTGCCTCGATCAGATGGGTAAACGGAAGCATGGCATCCATAGAATAAAACGGCATTTCATCATTTCCAATAATATACAGGATCTTGAGTGCCACAATTCCTTCTGCCACAATTCCCTTATCCGTAATCCTGGTCTTATCTACTTTTACCTTACCGCTGCTGTGGCAAAGCTGCAAAACTTTTCCCTGACTCTCCTTAACTTCTATCCGGTCTGTCAGACGACACCTGGAAAAATTCCGTACCAGAAGACTTTCCAACATTTCCTTTTTCCGATGAAGAACACATTCTTTGTGTGGGCTGTATGCATCAAGAAGAAGTTCATGCTCCTCTTCCCTGTACATTTTCATATTTAATTCCAGTACCACATCCACCTGCAGGATACGTTCTTCACCATCCGGATCAGGCTTTACCTCTATCCCCTGATGAAGAAGAGACACCTCAATATGTGGGATCAGATCTTCCATACAGCCACTGCATTCCATCTCATTGGAAAAAGGCATGGTATACTCCAGCCACTGAGGTGGATTCTCCTCTTCATACCCTGTATACAGAAGAAAAACTGCAAGCTCTCCTTTCACCCGGAGTTTGTTCTCTCCCGGCCGCAGATCCAGATTCCTCGGTTCAGCCATATACCACAAAAGGTTTTCTACATTAGGTCTGTTTGACGCAAGAGTAATATCATCCTTAATGCGCAGAGTATCTTTTTTATGTACACGAAGACTCATAAGCCGGACTTTCTCCGTTTTCACAGAGACTTCCTGATCCTCTGCGGAAACCGGAAGTTCAACGACTGCCAGTTCATCTACCACTGCATAAAAAGTTACAATTGCTTTAATATTCAGTTTTCTGGAATGGATCATATGAACACTGAGATCCTCAATCTCCCATTTCAGACACAGCTTATCTCCCCCTTCGATTCCCTCCAGATTAATCATCTCATCCAGCGGAAGCTTCGCAGAAAGGCTGTAAATCCTGCCCTCTTTTTCCCCCACATAAAGCAAATCTGCATTTAATGTCCCTTTAAGAAGCGCTCTTCCTTCACTCAGCCTCACTTCCTCCATGGAAACATCCGCTTTGCTCTGCACCAGTCTCCCGATATCCGGTTTCACATCGGACACATTATAGTCCTCGTCAAAAGTCGCCTGCGCTGCCGCTTTATTTTTGATACGCAGCATCTGAATACTTTCTTTTTTTAATTCCAACCTGCTTCCTTCCTTTCTCTGTTTACTTTATGATAAAACCCAAAAATTCTATCGGTTTCTCTGTTTCTCTGATTTTCAGGACAATACAGGGATAAGACGGTTCACTGCCTGCATCCGCTTTCTCCGGACCTATCAGCCTTGTCTTGCAGAATACTGCGTTCTCTGATTCGGAAACCTCCTCCACCTGAATACTGTACCCTCCTGTAAGCTGCTCTCCATATCCCTTCATCAGATACCTTATATCTCCCACCTGATAGGTCATCTGAAATACTTTCTTTTTCTTCTGTTCCATCAGTTCTGAAATCTCTTCCGGAATTTCCTCCTGCTTTACGATCGTATATTCCAGAGGTGTACGTTCGCCCTCCTCAATCCTGATAAACTGACAGCCCGCCGGCAAAAGAGCCAACAGCAACACACAGAGCAGTCCTCCTGTCCTTTTGCCCATAATGCACCCCTGCTCATTCTTCGCTAAATATTCTATGCCGGATACAGCCCTGTTATTACCATACTCTATGCTATATATCCGACAGTAACTGCTTTTCTGCAGGAAAGAATCCTGTCCTGAGTGCTTTATTTAATGCCAAAAAATCATTATACTATGATTTATTTCTTGCAGGATATCTCATAATTCCTTATAATAACTTCTATACTTATATATGGGCATCAGCATTATATAATGCCCGGAAAGGAATTAACGAATGATACGATTTATCCTAGTCTGTATTGTTGTGATCGGATACCTGATCCTGTCCATCCCCATCCTGCTGGTCGAATGGATCATCGGCAGATTTTCTCCTGAAAAGAAGGATATCAGCTCCCTTAGGATCATCCAGGCAGTATTCCGATTTATCCTTAAGATCACCGGTGCAAAGATTACTGTGATCGGAGAAGAAAATGTGCCAAAGGACACACCTGTACTTTATATCGGCAACCACAGAAGCTACTTCGACATACTTCTTACTTACTCCCGCTGTCCGATCCGTACAGGCTACATTGCCAAAAAAGAGATGGAGAAAATTCCTCTTCTTTCCACATGGATGCGTTATCTCCACTGTCTCTTCCTTGACAGGAAAGACATCAAACAGGGACTCAAAACGATCCTGACCGCAGTAGACAAAGTAAAATCCGGAATTTCCATCTGTATTTTCCCGGAAGGAACCCGAAACAGAAATAAAGATGAGCTGGACATGCTTCCCTTCCATGAAGGAAGCTTCAAAATCGCTACCAAGGCCAAATGCCCGATCATCCCAATTGCGATCAGCAATTCAGCCAACATTTTCGAGGCACACTTCCCGAAGATATCTCCTGCAAAAGTTGTAGTAGAATACGGTAAGCCGATCTATCCGGATGAACTGAGCAAAGAAGATAAGAGGCATGTCGGAGAATATACGCAAAACGTAATTCGCGAAATGCTTATAAAGAACAAAACACTGACCGAAAAATAATAAGACCATCGGCAGAGCGTAAAAACAAAAATTTACGCTCTGCCGGACTGTTATATATCAGAATTTCCATTGTATCTGGACTGATCCGGGAAATACCCTAAGTGACCTGATCATCTTATCAACTGTAAACCTCTTCTCCTCAAAATCAATCTCTCCCCACAGACTTATATTAGATGCTACCTTTTCCATCTGCTCCGGTGTCGCATGATTCTCCGCAAGCACCGATAATTTCTCCAGCTTTAACTGATGTATCTGGTCTATTTCTTCCACTCTCTGATTAATATAATCTGTCAGTGTTTCTCCGGCACCTGCCAGAGAATCCACAAGCAGAGAAATCTCCTTTTCTATTTCCTCAATCTCCCTGTAAATCTGCTTTACCTGCGGATTTTCCTTTAAATTCGTATAAGCGGCAGGAGACTGTCCTTCGCGCAGCTTACGTACCATCTCTTTATATACATAATTCTCCACATCTTCAGTATAAACCTTCCCGCACCCCGGGCAGGCTTTGTTGTTCAGACGCTTCGTACATCTCAGGTACTGTTTACCGGACTGTATTTTAATACTCATAAGTGCATATCCGCAATTGCCACATTTCACTTTCCCTGCCAGCCATGTATTCACAGCTTTTCGGTTGGCCTGAATCGTTTTATTTCTCATAAGCTTGATCCTGCAGTTCAGCCACTGCTCCGAAGACACAAGCCCCTCATGAGGTGCCACCACCAGCATATGTCCCTTAAGATTCTGCAGCTTATCTGTCTGCGCATCCCGCCCCTGATAAAGATAACATCCATGAATCCCGTCAAACTGCTCCGGACTGCTTACTATATTGGTTCCATGGCTCCTGAAAAAACGGTACACATCCATATCAGCCCGCACATATACCGGATTTCTCAAAAGCTGGGCCAGCATGGAACGTATCAGTTCCTTTCCGTAGAACTGCACTCCCTTTTCCGCATAATATCTGGTGATATCCCCATAAGAAGTGTCCGGTTGTTCGTACATATCAAAAATTTCCCGCACAATTGCCGCTTCCCCGGGTTCTTCCACAAGCTTCTTTGTATGGATTCCTTCCATCAGGATCTCCTCTAGCCGATAACCATAAGGAGGCTTGCCGCCCATTCGAAAACCTTTCTGACTTCTGGAATAATATGCGTCGCTGACACGCTTCTGAATAGTCTCACGTTCCAGTTGCGCAAACACAATGCAGATATTTAACATTGCCCGTCCCATAGGTGTCGAAGTATCAAATTTCTCTGTAGAAGAGACAAATTCCACCTGATACTGCTGAAACAGATTCATCATATTGGAAAAATCCAGAATAGAACGGCTGATCCGATCCAGCTTATACACGATCACTTTCTCCACTTCCCCTCTGCGGATATCTGTCAGAAGCTGCTGAAGCTGTGGTCTGACTGTATTCTTGCCGCTGTAACCCTTATCCTTGTACTCTTTGAAACTTCCACCTTTTAACTCGTACTTGCAGAACTCGATCTGACTTTCAATAGAAATACTATCTGCTCTGTCCACTGACTGCCTTGCGTAGATTGCATTGATTCTCTTCATAGGGGTCCTCCTTTGTGAAATGAAATAATTGTTGTTTTGCCGGGCAATGTTGTTACCGTTCACCCTGCATTCCGCAACACGTCTTGCAATGCACAGAATAAACAGTAACCGGCACTGTAACCATTCAACAATTCCTCCTCCGGGAAGAAAAACCTGAGCGATTACATTTTGTCTATACAATTACGATAACAAATATTTAAAAATGTGTAAATCGACTTTTTTCTATCTTTATGTATAGATTTTTCCGACAGTTTCATTGTATAATGATGTCATAAATATTCCTCTACAATCAACTCGTTCCTCTGCTGATCATTTATAACTGTCCTGTACCGTTACCGTTCACTCTATACCTGTGTCACCGACTAAAAGGAGATTTCCCATATGAGAAGAAAATGTACCGATTCCCTGATATACTGGAAAAAAAATCCCGGCCGCAAACCTTTAATCCTTCAGGGGCTTCGCCAGACAGGCAAGACCTGGCTACTTATGGACTTCGGAAATAAGCAATACGAACATACACTCTACATCAATCTGGAAACAGACCGCTCTGCTACAGACTATCTGTCTGTTCCACATGATCCACAGGAAGTACTGCTTTTTCTGGAAACCTGTGCAGGAAAACCACTGCGCCCTGCCTCTTCCCTTCTGATTCTTGACAATATCCAGTGCATTCCTCAGATTTCCACACTTCTTACCTCTATTGCCCTGGACTTTCCACAATATCACATTGCCTCTATCTATAAAGGTGTGGTTAACTCTGATTCTTTCTCCGTCCACGACTTTGATATCCTGACTCTGTATCCACTGGATTTTGAAGAATTTCTGTGGGCCAATGCTGAGTTTGCCCTTACAAGAGAAATCCGCAATCATTTCTCCGATTTCAGCCCAATGGGAAAGAAACTCCACGAAAAAGCCCTGTCACAGTTCCGTCTCTATCTGATCATCGGCGGAATGCCTGCTGCCATTATGGAATACAAAAAAGAAAAGAAGCTCCTGCTGGTACCTGACACCCAGCAAAAGCTCCTTAATCTTTTTCTCAGCGATATTACTGCTCTGGCTCCAAAAGGAACCGCCCGCCACTGCCGCAATGCCTGGCTCTCGATCCCTGCACAGCTCGGCAGAACCAGCCGTAAATTCCAGTACACCCGCATTGCAAAAGGTGCTACTGCCAAAGTCTACCACGAACCCCTGCAGTGGCTGATCAGCGCCGGACTTGCCATTCCCTGCCAGACAGCTGTCTGCAGCAAACCTTCGGAAACCTCCTTACATCTGTATCCTGTTGACACCGGATTATGCTCATGCATACTAAAAATCCCTGCCTTCCAGCTTCTGTCAGGAGAAGAAACCACCGCCGGTACAGCCTGTATCGAAACCTTTCTGGCACAGCACTTTATCCAGAATGGCTATGCCCTCTCCTACTGGTCCAGCGGCAACCAGGCGGAAGTTCCCTTTTTACTGTCCAAAAACAGTCATTTTATTGCCATAGACTACCGCACCACCCCACATCAGAAGTGCAGGAACCTTATGCAGCTGAATAAATCTTCTCTCTCTCCTGCACCCACGCAAATGTATTTAATCTCTGCCGAAGACTTCAGGCAAAAAGAAGCTTATCGGATCGTGCCTTTATATGCGGTATTTTGCATATAGAACGTGGCAGATACAACAGGCAAAAGCAGACTCCGGCCGGTAGTTCTTATGTAATTCAATCAGGCTGTTCAGAGTACGTACTGTTTTACTCTTTTCCATTTCTGCTGCTTTCTCAATTTCTGATCTTGACATTTTTTCTTTTCCTTTAAGGATGTTGACCAGGTATTCCTCTTCGCTGATTCTGACAGGAAGAGGATATTCACTGGAAGTACCAGCTGATGAAATTTATACTACATTAAACGGAAATGAAATTGATATTGCTAAGAACTTTACTTTATCATACGGTGAAAATCTTAACATTGGTGAATTTCAGGACAGCCCCTTATATTTTTTTATTTCGTATTCTTTTGAATATTTCATACTGACGTTCCAATTCCATTTTTTCATCTGTAAACAGGCCTTTTGCTTCCAATATTCGCTCAATAGCCTGAGATGGATCCATTGTATGATATGGCAAAAACAGCCCTTTCAGTTCCTTTGGCTTTACGATCTTATAGACTTGCATGGAAGTTAATTCGTAGGTTATTACAAAATACCTGTAAATATATCCAATCCAATACATTTCGTTACGGGTATATTTCACAGAACCATAATTAGAAAACCCATATTCTTCATTAACCAGCTGCAGGATATCCTCTGCCTGGATATTATTTTCCAGTACTGATCCATCATCAAGCCTTTTAGCTATTCGACTCCTCATAAATCGCCTGATAAAAATCTCTGAACTTGACTCCATTTTATCAATTGACTTTTCAAATGCTGTTGCCTGAAGTTCACATAAAAGCACTCCATCCTTATTCATCCTTTTCATATATTGGTCACCCCTTTATGACAGAATCTCATCAATATATCTTCCCTGCCCTCTATATTGCCTTTTAGCTAATTTAACTTTGTCATCACCCAGTTTTGACTCTTCAAGTCTTATATTTTTATAGTATTCCCTTTCATTATTTGATATATAGCATCGTTCTGTTAATTTTATCTGGGATACAGCCTTTTCAGTCAGAAAAATATACTGCATCCCAAGATTTGTGGCAGCAAGACAATGTTTACACTGTTCATCTGTAAGGTCTCCGGCGATAAATGAATTAATAATTTGAAACATACGGTTATCTGCAATTGGAGCAATTATGTAATCACAGTTCCGTGACTGTTCTATAAGTGCCTTTACTGCCGGATGATCCTTATACTCATCCAATGTTCCCCTATAGTAAGCAATCGTCATCATCCATTCCTGATTTACTTCATATCTCTTGCATTTCAGATCTCTGTCATCAAATCTGATATAATATACGGAAGAATTACCAAACCCTGAAACAAATGATATTGCCTGCTCATAACTTTCTCCTGTATAAAATCCCTGCCCAAAATCATTATTTTTTCTTCCCTTATGAATATCAATCTCTCCGTCAATTTCAGTTTTAGCGCCATGAAAAAGCAATTTTTCATTTGCACCTAAATCATCTCTCCAGAACATTTCCTTTAATTTGTTTATCTTTATGTTTTTATCAAATGCAAACGAATATACTGCTTCCAAAAGCCTTGCCGATGGTTCTGTTTTTTTCAGCTCGGTTCTTGAGATCGTCACCTGCTCTACTCCGATTTTTTCTGCAAGTTCACTTTGAGAAAATCCCAGAATCTCTCGTATAGACTTCAGATCCTCTGAAAAATTATATTCCATATTCATCACCTCAAACTTATTTATAGCATATTACTTAAATAAGTTCAATTAAAAATTTTATTTGCAACTGGTAATCCCTGTGTGTTAGGATAGTTGGAATGCATGCATTCAACAGAACATCCATTGATAACAGGAAAGTATTCAGCCCATGGTCCAATCTTGAAATAGTTAAAGTGAAATAATCCATTTGGGTAATTACTACAGATTCCTAAAAAAGAAGGCTCCGGTCATTGCGACCGGAGCTTTTATTTTTACAATTTACATATCCAATTTTTCGATAATACATTCATGTATTTTTGTTTTCGTGTCATAATTAATTCCAACCATTAATAAATTTCCACAGTAACCACTCAATGCCAGGGGATAATTGCGTTCTTTTATCTGCCGGATTGCACTGTCAGCACTTTTATCCCATTTCAATTCAATTATCATAGCCGGCCTGTCCAGGTGCTCTTTTCGGGGCAGGTATACAATATCTGCAAAGCCTTTTCCGGACGGCAGCTCCCTGATTTCTGTATAATAAGCACGAGCACTATAATATGCAAGTGAAAGTACACAAGCCAATGCATTCTCATCATTATACTTTAAAATAGAAGTTTCAAAATGTGCCGCCTGTATTTTCTCAGCAACTACTTTATTTTCCAGTTTCCATGTTGCCTGCAGTAACTCTTCAGAATTTCTTATTGCTGTAATTACTTCCTGCCATCCGGCATCTCGTATGGAAGTAATAAATTCCGTTGTGATCTCACTGTTTGGAATAAACACTTCCTTTCTGGAAAAATCATATCCGAGATATCCCAGATGGATAAACAGCGTTAATACATCATCAGCGCTTGAAAAGGTAGTCATATCATTATTAAACGAGCTAATATCTATTGCCAGTCTTTTTCCGGCAAGTAATTCGATAATAGCTTCTTTCAGGCCCTTATAATTCATAACAATATAGTCTCGCAGAGCCTCGAATGTTTCTGTTTTGTTCCAGTAATTATCAAAAGAATGGCTCAGCATGGCACTTACAACAGAACGGGGATTATAAACATGTCCGATTTTTTCAAAAAAATATCCGTCGTACCAACACTTTGTATCCTGAAAACTCATATCAAATTGTTTGCATAACACTTTCACTTCATTCTCCGTGAAACCAACATACTCAGCAAGCGCTCCTGGATTGGTCATGGAAAATTCGTCAAACATATTTAATGCAGAATGAGAACCGTACTTTTTGATTGGAAGAATTCCTGTCATATAAGTAAGCCCGACATAGTTTCTGTCTTTCAACAGGTTTCTGAGAAAATCCAGATATTTTTTCTGAGCCTCCATATCATTTTTATTTTCTCTGAAAATACAGTCCCATTCATCAATAATAAAAACAAATGGAATTTTGTACTCTCTATAAATTTCCTGCAGCACGTCAATCAGATCTGTCTGATCCAGATAATCAAGATCAGGATACTCTCTCAGAAGATCACGAAGAACATATTTGCTGAAAAGCTCACACATCCTGTCAATATTATGTGTGCGACTGAAAAAATCCTGCATGTTCAAAAAAATTGTATTATATCTGTTTAAATGCACTGGGAATGAAGGGTCTTTTGCTATGCTCATATTGGCAAATAATTTTTGTGAATCACAGTTTCTTTGATAATATGCTGCCAGCATTTCGGCAGCCATAGACTTTCCAAAACGTCTTGGACGACTTACACAAAGAAACTTCTGCTTAGTTCGAAATACCTGGTTTGTATACTGAATGAGTTCTGTTTTATCTACATAAATCTGGGAAGAAACTGACTCAAAAAATCCCTCATTTCCTGGATTCAAATATAACCCCATAAATAAAAACCACCTTTCTTCCAAACTGATTCCTGTTATTTCTTGTTTATAGGAATTATAACATTATTCTGATGCTTCTGCCACAGCAAAGAATCGACAAATTGTTCTTAATGTTTGTCATTTAAAAGCATTTTCATAAGTGTAGATTCTGCTGAAACTGCAAAACAAAGAGTGGAAGAAAGAGTTCAAAATGGTGGACATGGAATTCCTGCTTCAGATATTGAAAAAAGATATATAGAATCCTTTGCAAATTTGCAGTATTTGCTGCAAGAATGTGATCTGGCAGTTTTTTATGATAATACGGATAGATTTGCTATTTTTCACAAAGGTAAATTGGTAAGATTATCCCAAAATGTTCCTGTTGCTGATTTCTTAGTTTGTCACTAGTCAGATTTGCTCCCATGTCATAATCTGCTATGTTTTGTGTCATTGGCATTTTGTGCAATCCGGCAGATTTCCTGCCGGATTATCTGTTTCATTTACAATGTTACATATGAGCTGAGTGCTTCAAGTGCTTTTACAATACTGATGATGTCCACCTTTGACAGCTCCGGATAGTCCTGTTCAAGGCGTTCCCTGTTCCAGAAGCAGTCCGACAGAGACGATATTTCTGTGCCGATCCCCCAGTTGGGAATACACAGATACTTTCCATATGCATGTTTTCCTACCAGCAGATGGAAAGTGCTCCCACGAGCGGTCACCTCAAACTCATTTCTGTTTATGTTTAATGGACGGATATGACCGGTCCAGTTTTTTTCATTGCTGTCCGGATTGCTGCACTGGTAATAGGATCCCATAGCTACTGGGGTCAGATCATCGAAAAAATCCGGGAAGAAAGTAATCTTTACATAAAATGATACAGAAATTTTTATAAAGCAAGAAGAACAGAAATTCCCAAATAGGACTCCTATCATCATTACGATAGGAGTTCTTTTTTGTCAAAATTTATTCTATGATTGTCGAAAAGTTTCTCTGGTAAACAAACAACAGCTCTGATAAAATATAAATACAAAATATGTGACAGGGAGGTGACATCCATAGTACATCAGACAGATCTGGCACAGACTATAGACCTTGCCGCAGAACGTGCAAGATATGACGAATGTGCCAAGAAACTATTAACCTATAAGGCAGTTGCTGCCTGGATCCTCAAATCCTGTACAAAAGAATTTTCCCAATACAGTGTTAAGTTTATCTGTGAAAACTGCTTAAATGGCAACATCGAAGTTTCCAGCCGCGCAGTACATCAGGAGCAGCCTGACTACACCGGAACACTGGATGGAAACGAACGGATAGACAGCCTTAATTCCGAGGCAAATGCAATCAGGGAACAGACGGTATATTATGACATCCGTTTCAGGGCATACATTCCGGACAATTCAGAACCGGTGCAGCTGATCATCAATCTGGAGATCCAGTTGAATGACACACCGGGATATCCGTTAGTTACAAGAGGTTTCTATTACTGCGCAAGAATGATATCTGAACAGTATGGGACTGTCTTTACTGGAGAACACTATGAAAAACTCCAGAAAGTCTACAGCATCTGGATCTGTCCGGATCCGGCAAAAAAACGCAGGAACGGGATTTTCCGCTATTACACAGTACAAGATACGGTATTGGGGAAACCTTATGAAAGTCCGGACAGCTATGACCTTATGGAAGTTGTGATCGTAAACCTGGGTGATGCTGATAAAGAAAGTGATCTGGAGATCCTTGATCTGCTGAACACACTCTTTTCTCTTTCCATATCCCCGGAAACGAAGAAAGCCCGTCTTCAGGATGATTTCGGCATTGCCATGACAGAAGAATTTGAAAGCGAGGTGCAGGATATGTGTAATCTTGGAAAAGCACTTGTTGAACAGGGTATTGAACAGGGCATCGAACAGGGCGTGGAACAAGGTGTAAAACAGAAAAATCTGTCCCTTGCAAAAATGATGCTTGAAGATAAAGAACCAATTGACAAAATTAAAAAATATACTGGTTTTGCCACAGATAAGCTGGAAGAGATTGCAAAATCTATGGGAATGACTTTTACAGCCTAAAGTTCTAAATGATACCTTTATAATTCTGTATGAAACTATACTCAACAAGTAGCAAGTTTATTACATAATGTGAAAAAAGCTTTCAATCGCATCTTTTCGGATATGATTGAAAGCTTTTTTGCGCATTAAATACAGACCTTTTTGAATATAATTATGTATTTTCATATAAAAATCTATAAAAAATTAGTTATAAATCATATAACGCATATACTTTAACAAATAATCATCATTCCTCACACCAAATCCCTATACAAAATCAACCTGTCCACCACCCAAAGGGGAACTATAATCATGACAAAGATTAAAAACACAAAGAAGGGCATGGCAAAAAAGACATTAAGTATGTCACTTGTTGTTGCAATGCTTGCTACTTCTAATGTGCCGGTATGGGCTGCTGAGTTCAGCGATGGTACTGATGCTGCCGTTGAGACTGAAGCTCCGGCTGCTGAAACATTTTCTGATGATGCTACAGAAGCTCCGGTTGTAGAAAATACTACTGACGTGACAGATGTTGCAACTGCAACTGCACCTAAATTAACATTAGCAAATTGGACAGGCGCTTTGGCTGTATCTGGTGATCTTAAAGATGGTAGCACTGATGTTGCAAACTTTGATTATAAAGTTCGTATTGATGGCAAAGAAGTTGTTGGTCATTCAGGAACTTATACTGGAAGTGCTACAAGTGTTGCTGATTTAAATAGTAAATTAACATCAGCTACTTTTGTATCTACTGATGCTGGTCATATTGTATCTGTAGAGATTACAGGAACGGGTGCTAATGCTGGATTTAAAACTACAATTGAAGGCATTGAAATTAAGAGTGTAGATGTTTCATCTGCGACATTAAATCTTGGTGGCGCAACTGTAGCTTATACTGGTAAACAGGTGGCATTTAGTGATACTCAGATTGCTGGATTTACAATTGCTGGTATTTCAGGTCTTTCATATAATGACTTTAAGTATACATATGAGGGAGACGATCTTGTAAATGCTACA
Source organism: Blautia sp. Marseille-P2398 (assembly GCF_964240315.1). Classification (NCBI taxonomy): domain Bacteria; kingdom Bacillati; phylum Bacillota; class Clostridia; order Lachnospirales; family Lachnospiraceae; genus Blautia; species Blautia sp. Marseille-P2398. The sequence goes on along the minus strand of NZ_CAXSTD010000010.1, from coordinate 120,997 downwards.
CCTGCTGGAAAAACACTTCAGGTTGTTGCTACTGTAGACAAAGCAGGATATACAGGACAGATTAAAGCACCTTTTATAATTAACAAACGTACTCTGAATCCAGACAAATTAGAATTAACATTAAAGAAAAATACTGTTTCTTATGCAGAAAGATCTAAAATCTCTTCTGATTATGTAACAGTTAAAGACACTGTAACAGGAGAAACTCTTCCAACATCTGTATATACAGTTACTGGAAGTGGATTAACTGCTGTTGGCACTGAAAGCACATTGAGCATTGCTACAGACTCCTTAGATAAAGATGAAAAAACAAATCGCAATTATACAGGTAATGTAATAAAAGTTACAACAGATAAAGTTAAAGTTGTTGCTAATCAGATGTCAGATTTCAAAATTGTTACTGACAGTATTGGAAAAGATGATGCATCTAATGCAACAGCTGTAAAGAATGCAATTCATTTCTACATTGGCGACACAGAGGTAACATCTTATATTTCTTCTGCTATTACTGTTGCTCCAGCAACTTTAGCAAGTGGTGCGACAACTTTATCTGTTTCTGTAAATGGTGATAATACAAACGTTATCGGAAACACAACCGTAAATCTTTCTGTAACATTAAATAAACTTACAGTAGATGGATTAAGATATACACTTGGCACAACTAAAGATAAACAAGCAAATTCTGCTGAAGATTTAGGAGCTGAAACATACACTGGTGAGGCAATCACTAAAGATATTAAAGATGTTAAATTTGTTAGTGGAACTACAAATGTTAACTTATCTACAAGTGATTACAAAGTAGAGTATGTAAATGATAACACAAATGCTAAGGCTGTTTCCAAAAAAGACGTAGAAGTTTACATTGTAGGTACTGGAAACTATAGTGGCCGTGTTAAAATTGGTACATTTGCAATTAATGCCGCAGTAATCGAAGCTGCAGATATTACTGTTCCTGAAAAAGTTCAGTACAATGGAAGTCTTCAGACCGCATCTGACTACATGGATGGAAAAGTTACTGTTAAAGCAGGCGCTACAGGAAAGAAAAAAGATGTTCCGGCAGATGCATATAAATTAACATATACTTCAAGCACAACTCCTGTTTCAGTAGGTGCAACAATTACTACAAAATTAGTAGAAACAGATATTAAAAACAAAAACTATACAACTGGTACAACTGAAGTTACTGCTTCCAAAACAACAACTGTAACTAACAAAGATATCGCTGATACTAATGCAAAACTTGAAGTTGTAGGATCTTATACTTATACTGGAAAAGCAATTACACCGACTGTAAAATTAACAGTTGATGGTGTAGAACTGGCATCTGGTATTGATTATGAAATCCAGTCCTGCTCTAACAACAAAAATGCTGGTGAAGCTACAGTAACTGTTGTAGGAAAAGGTGATTATTCTGGAACTCAGACAGCTAAATTTACAATTAACAAAGCAAATCTGAGTGATGTTAAAGTTGAAGCAAAAGCTACTACTGACGCAGAAAAAGAAGCATTTACCTATACAGGAAGTCAGATTAAGCCAACAACTTCTAATTTTAAAATCACATTAAATGATGTTGAACTGAGCGCTTCTGATTTTGCAATTACATACCCAACAACTTCTAAAGTAAATGTAAATGTTGGTGATGCAACAGTAACATTAGCACCAGTAAAAACAAATACTAACTTTGTTGGTGAAACTAAAGAAGTTGGATTTAAGATTCTTCCTAGAGCACTTACTACCAGCTATTTAAATGGTACATTCTACGCATTTGATGAAAACGGTGATAAGATTGACTTTACCAAAACAAATTATGTATTTGGATATGACGGAACAGAAAAAACATTTAAAGACATTAAATTTGTTCCAAGCGTAGCTAAATATAGAACTATGAATCTTGTTGAAGGTAAAGATTATGAAATCAAGTATTTCAATAATATTACCGGACCAAAAGCATATGTTTATGTTACAGGTATTGGAAACTATGCTGGTTCTACAAAATTTGAAGGAAGCGATGTAACTTATACAAAAGCTCAGGACTTCGCAATTGAAGGAGTTACTGTAGGTCGCAAAAATATTACTGTATCAGACACAGAATATGCTGGTGGTGTAGCTGTTACACCAAATGTAATAATTAAGGTTGGCGATAAAACATTAGTAGAAGGAACTGATTATGAATTCACAGGACTTTCTAACAATGTAGATGTTACAGCTTCAAATAAAGTATTAAAAGCTACATTAAAGCTTAAAAATGGATATAAACTGAGCAATGGTACAGGTGAATGGACTGGAGTATTCAGCAATCCAGTTGTAAATGACACTACAAACACATATACTATTGATATAACATGGAAGATTGTTAAAAAAGACATTGCTAATACAACAGTTGAAATTTCCGAAACAAACGGTAAATTAACAACTACTGTACTTAATGGTAGCGTAATCGTTCCAGCAACAGAATACGATGTAAAAGACAATGGTGATGGAACTGCTACTGTAACAGCTAAAGCTGATAGCAAGAGCTATACAGGAAGCCAGAAAGTATCTGTAAAGAAATCTGAAAATGTTGGTGCTCCAGTAATCAGCAATGTTAAAGTTGTTGGTAACAAAGCAACTGTTATCCTTTCTGGTGAAGCTGACGGCGCTGCAGGTTATGATTATGTAATTTCTACAGACCGTGATTGCATCACAAACAAAGATTATACATCTATCAGTAAGAATCAGGTACAGACTTCTACTACATTCAAATATGTAGATCAGGGTATGTACTATGCATACTGCCACGCTTGGACACGTGATGAGAACGGTAAGAAAGTATTTGGTGAATGGTCCAATGCTTATCCATTCTCTGTAACAGCAATCACACCAGATGCTCCGGTTATCACAAACGTTAAAGTAAGCGGATCTACTATCAAAGTAACATACAAAGCAGCTGCAAATGCAACTGGTTACGATGTAGTACTTGGAACATCCTCCAAGAAAGAAAACGGTGAGACACGTCCATATCACTATGGCGATCACAAAGTACTGAACCTCAAAGAAGGTACAGTAACAGCAACATTCAAGAAAGTACCAAAGGGAACATGGGTAGTTGGAATGCATGCATTCAACAGAACATCCGAAGACGGAAAGAAAGTCTTCAGCCCATGGTCAAACCTGAAAAAGGCTACTGTTAAATAATCCATTTGGGTAATTAATACAGATTCCTAAAAAGAAGGCTCCGGTCATTGCGATCGGAGTCTTTCTTTTTAATAAACCTATACCATATATTCTAACAGAATCTTATCCTTATATTGCTTTCTGCTATTTCAAGGTGTATCTGACTCCCCTGCCTGCACCTGTTTTTTTCAGGATTTTCTTTTCAATCAGGCTGTTCAGAGTACGTACTGCTTTACTCTTTTCCATTTCTGCTGCTTTCTCAATTTCTGATCTTGACATTTTTTCTTTTCCCTTAAGGATGCTGACCAGTATCTGTTCGGCTTCGCTCAGGTCATAGTTTTCCCTTATAACAGGAAGAATTACTTTGATAGAATTAGAAAAACACTGATACGATGGTTTTATCAGTGCGTTCCTGTAAGCATGATTGATCCTCATGATTCCGGTTCCAAATTTCTCAATATATTTCAGCCGGAAGAACACATTTCCGATAATAGGATTTCTGAGTATGGATATCTGACCATTCAGGTATTCCTCTTCGCTGATTCCGGCAGGAAGCCCTCCCGGAGAACTGATCTCAATCCTGTCCGCATACATACTGACTTTTATAGATGCCGGGATATCCCACATTCGATGGATCAGAGCATTGGCTATTGCTTCCCTGAAGGCTTTTTCCGGGATTTTGTCAATACATTTCCTTTCGGCTCCCTCTATTTTTTCATACTGATAATACTTTCGGAACATCTGAAGTGTTTTTTCCAACTGAGAAAGTATGGAAATATTTTCTAGTGATTCCCTGTCCATGATCTCATCTATGGTATCACCAAAACGTATGATATCTATTCCCGTAAACTGATTATCATCAGCAAGAAGTGCAGCTGCATTATTGAACCCACTCTGATCAGAATACAGTTCAAGAGTTTTTAAAATATCTTTATTGATCTTCTCAATGCCCATCACCCGGATAAATTCTGTTTCCAATTTAGCAAAAGTAAGCTGCTGATTGAATGAAGTGATCTCCTCAAAAGTCTGATTACAGCCCTCCAGGATCAACCGGTTATATTCCAGACGATCCACTTCAACTGTAGAAGAATCATTTCTTTTATAAGCTTTACCTTTATAGAGATAAGGCTTATACCTGCCTTCATAAACAGTGAGCACGATCGTATTTTCCTGTATCTCCAGACGGAACTCCGGCACAGGACTGAGACTGTCATTGATCTTATTCTCCAGATTCAGACATCCGTTCACTGGATCTGTTATGCCGATGACGTTCCCCTGATCATTGATTCCAAATATAATCTTTCCTTCGCCATAATTAGCATAGGCACTGATCGTTTTCAGAAACGTGTTAGATGACAGATTTTCCTTATATTCCAATGTTCTGCTTTCCCTCATGATACATTTTCCTCCACATTTTCAATCCTTTGAAACCCAATATTGATTTGTAATATATAGTATAAAATCGTTCCAATCGAAATGCAACGATTTCTTTTTTCGTTTCATATAGAATACAACGATTTATATAATCATCAAATATAATTCCGCCGATCAAAAGCCAACGTAATTGTATAATTGTGAAATAATAAATATTATACGTAAATAATGCACTAAGATTACAATTACAAATAAAAATTTCTGGGGTGTTGATGCAAGCGGAAATAATATTACTACACAGCCTGCAGCTGTATACCGTTATTCTAAAATCAGCAAACCACAGGCAAGTGCTTGGACTGTTTCTACAGAAAAAGCATCTTATACTTACACAGGAGAAGCAATTATTCCAGAACTGATTGTAAAGGATGGAACAAAAGAGCTCGAAAAAGATGTAGATTACGAAATTAAGTCTATTGCAAACGGTACAAATGTAGGTACTGCAACTGTAACAATTGTTGGAAAAGGTGATGATGACAATACATCTACTACAACAACTACATTTACGATTACACCAGCTGATATGTCTTCTTTAACTGTAAATGTAAATGATCAAAGCTATACCGGACATCAGATTCGTCCTACAGTAAAAGATTCCAATAACAATACACAGATTACAGCTAAATTAGGTACTGTAAATATTGATCTTGGTCAATTTACAATTAGTTATCCAGATTCAAAGGATGCAAATGGAAAAGAAGTTAATGTAGCTAATCAGTCATTTATCTATGATGGAAAAGCTCATACTTTTGCAAGCGCAACATTCAACTATTCTTATACTGATCCGATTACACATAAAACTGTTAAATTAGAAGAAGGAAAAGATTTTGAAATTAAATACTTCCACAATGTAACAGGTAATGCCAGCCATGAAGCATATATCGCTGTAGTTGGTAAAGGCAACTATGCTGGCAACAACGATACAACAAATCAGGTTTTCGAAGATGAAAATGGTCAGAAAGTAAACGCTATTACTTATAAGAAATTTACAATTACTCCAGTTCAGCTGTCAGATCAGAACGTAACTGTTTCTAATGGTACTTATGCTGAAGGAATGGCAGTAAAACCAGTTGTTAAAGTATCATATGGTAGAGATGCTCTTACATTAGAAGAAGGTAAGGACTACAAATTAGTTGGTGTGGGTGCTTATACAGAGCCTACAACAAAGAAATATACAGTAAGTGTTGAAGGTATCAATGGATATACAGGAACAACATCTTCTGTTAACTGGGGAATTGATAAAAAAGATCTTGCTGACTGTGATATTACAGCCGCTAAGAATTCTAAAGGTTCTGTATCTGTTGTTGTAATGAACGGAAATGTTAAAGTTCCAACAGAAAAATATGTTGTTACAGAAAATGCTGACGGAACAGTAACAGTTACTCCGGCAAAAGATAGTAAATACTACATCGGTTCTAAGACAGTTACATTAGCTGGTTCTGAAGCTAATGAAAAACCAGGAACACCTATGATCAGCAATGTTAAAGTTGTTGGTAATAAAGCAACTGTAATCCTTTCCGGTGATACAGATGGTGCTGCAGGTTATGACTATGTAATCTCTACAGATCGTGACTGCATTACAAACAAAGATTACACATCTGTAAACAAGAATCAGGTTCAGACTTCTACTACATTCAAATATGTACAGCAGGGAACCTACTACGCATACTGCCACGCTTGGAAACGTGACGAGAACGGAAAGAAAGTCTTCAGCCCATGGTCCAACCTGAAAACAGCTACTGTTAAATAATCCATTTGGGTAAATAATACAGATTCCTAAAAAGAAAACCCCAGTCATTTTGACTGGGGTCTTTCTTTGTCAAAACTTATCCTGCGATTGTCGAAAAATTTTTCTGGTAAATAAATATCTGCTCTGATAAAATATAAGTACAAAATATGTGACAGGAGGTGACATCCATAATACGTCAAACGAATCTGGCACAAATGATAGACTTTGCCGCAGATCGTGCAAGATATGATGAATGTGCCAAGAAACTATTAACCTATAAGGCAGTCATTGCCTGGATCCTCAAATCCTGTACAAAAGAATTTTCCCAATATAGTGTCAATTTTATCTGTGATAACTGCCTGAAAGAAAATATCGAAATTTCCAGTCGGGCAGTACATCAGGACCATCCTGACCGCAGTAAATTACTGGATGGAAACGAACAAATAGACTGCCTTAATTCCGAAGCAAATGCTATCAAAGACCAGACTGTGTATTATGATATTCGTTTTAAGGCATATATTCCGAACACCGAAGAACCCGTACAGCTGATCATCAATTTGGAAATCCAGTTAAATGACACACCGGGGTATCCATTAGTTACAAGAGGATTTTATTATTGTGCAAGAATGATTTCCGAGCAGTATGGAACTATTTTTACTGGTGAACATTATGAAAAGCTTCAGAAAGTCTACAGTATTTGGATCTGCCCGGATCCGGCGAAAAAACGTAGAAATGGAATCTTCAGATACCATACAGTACAGGATACAGTATTGGGAAAGCCTTATGAAACTCTTGGCAGTTATGACCTTATGGAAGTTGTTATCGTAAATTTAGGTGATGCAGATAAAGAGAGTGATCTGGAGATCCTTGATCTGCTGAATACACTCTTCTCTCTTTCTACATCCTCTGAGACAAAGAAAAAACGTCTTCAGAAAGATTTTGGCATCGCCATGACAGAAGAATTTGAAAGTGAGGTGCAGGATATGTGTAATCTGGGAAAAGCACTTGTTGAACAAGGCATTGAGCAAGGTGTAGAAAAGAAAAATCTATCTCTTGCAAAAATGATGATCAAAGATAAAGAATCTCTCGATAAGATTGAAAAATATACTGGTTTTTCTGCCGATAAGTTAAAAGAGATTGCAGCATCTATCGGAACAAACCTTACTGCTTAGAATACGTCTCCTATGGCAGCTATACATAATAAGACAATAGAAAAATTTGGTACTTAAAATAAGCCCAGAATGCTGAAAATTCAACGATTCTGGGCTTATATTCTGGATTTTTTTATATAAATAACATAACATCCGAAGACGAAAAGAAAGTCTTTATCTCTTATAATCTGTTTTACTACAGGTTGGTAGTCCTTTTGTATCCCAGGACATCCCGGCCTGTTTTATCCAGGTATTTGTCCCGAGAAGAAAGCCGTTTGACTGAGCATCCAGTATGTACCATTTACCACCAACCTTTACCTGATTCCACTGGTGGCTTGGGTTACTGGCTTTGGCATTTGCATGGACGTAACGGCAGTCTACCCCGCTCGCATCACAGAGTGCTTTCATGGCTCTTGCATATCCGGAACACTGTGCCTCTCCATATACCAGTGCACCCCAGGCTGTATTTGCATAATTATACTGCCATCCCCTGTATGCATATCTACAATTGCTGCGGAGATAATTAAAAGCAGTCAGGACTTTATCATAATCTGACATTCCTTTTCGGATATAATTCAGTTTAAAGCTCTGTACAACACTTCTTACCTGCGCCAGATGGGCAGTATCCAGATATGGACCATACACACTGCCATAACTATAATCACCTTTTACAGTAGGAGATTTTAAGGTTATCTTTCTGGCTACGCTCTTATCACTATATATGTTTTTCCCATTTACATTCTCTGTTCCGCGAAGCTTCTGCAGATGAGGCATTGCAGAAATCGTATATCCGGTTACTTCGTGCACTGTTTAAAGGGGTACAGATATCTCAGTTCCTAGCAGGTTCTTATATGACAGGAAGCCTGCCAATAAAAAAATATGGAACACCGTCTGCATTGACAGACTTTCGTGAATTTTCAATGCTGGAACCGGGGCTTCTGGCAGAATATGTTAGCTTTACGGAAAAAGAAGTCAGGGATTTATGCCAGACAAATTATATGGATTTTGATGGATTAAAAACAGCAATCCAGATGCTCTGGTAACTCAGTTGCCGAGTAGTTCACTATGATGCATATATAAGTCTTTCAAATGATAAATCTCATATATTTTTGTAACCGCATTGGTAAGAGATGTTTCGTGCAGTGGATAATACTGCTTATATAATTTTTCCGGTTTTACAATGTCAATTATTTCAGAAGACCAGAGCCGGTACTTCCATTGCAGAGTAATATAGCAGTCAGACATCCATTCCAGAATAAATTCATCATAAGTATTACTTATTTCTGCATTTAAATCTACAGTAATTCCCATATTTCCCATAATCTGTTTCGGAGTTTTACATAAATACAGGGGATTCCCCATATCCATATATCTACGATAATCACTTTTCATATATTTATAGATTATACCAAAACAGTCAGAACAATTTCGAGCTATCAATTTAAATAAATATCTTCCAGATAGTTTTGCACTGTTCAGGTAACCTGAATCATATGCCGGATTATTCATAAAAATCGCCCTCCTGATGATAAATTAAAAATTTCCCCATAGCAGTTCTCACCGTAATTCCCGGAACTTCGAATCCTTCCAGCAAAATTGCACGGTTTCTTGCAGAAAGAAATTGATTTACTTCTCTGCGAGCGTGAAAGTCAGCTGTTACATCTGATTCGTCTTTGTATACCTGCCATGCATCTTTCCATTCAATCTGTTTAAATGCTTTTTGTGATTTCAAAAATATCTGATTACCAAGAGAACCTTTATAGAAAAGTTTCTTTATTTCTTCAATATTGATCTGATTTAGCAAAAAAGCTTCTATGACCTGTGTATAACTGTCATCTGCACGATAGCCTTTGATAATATCAAAATCTGCTGTAGAAATACGGTACATTTCTACAATCCGCGAACCTGTGATTTCAGCACTCTCCAGGCTTGTTCCCCTGTTGGCAATGACCTCTGCGATCCAGGCTAAGATACCATAATCGTTCAGATCCATTATTTTCAGACCAGAAGTATTCAAAATATACCGGTTAACAAAAGAGTATTCCGGATCACCATTTAAAACAGCCCAACTTTTTGCACGGTCTTTATATTCAGTGGTATAAAATCCATTTCCATAATCATTATCTGTTTTTCCACCCTGATAAATTGGTTCTTTTAAAATATGATCAGAACCATGATAAACAATTACATTCTCATATGCTATATCAGAGTCCATAATATTAACATGACTTTTCATTTTATACCCTCCTTAAATTCACTTTTCAGCTGATTTTATTATAACATTGTTCTAACATCTATGTCAGTATAAAGATTTCGACACAAAGCGTTTGATTTTTACCGACAAAAATGGAAGTGGTAAAACAAGTATATTAGATATAGTAGTATATTATATTTTATCCCAATATAAATAAAGAGCCCCTGACCAGATGGATCAAAAACTCCTGCTGATGTTTTTTTGTTTACCAGTATTTTTTTATATAGTTGACAGCTATAGTGGTTCAGTTGTCAAGACAAAAATTTAAGCATTTTATAATGAACTGATATATGTAACTGGGTAGGGGAGAAAATCCCCCCCTTAGGCTGCATGATTATTCAGTAACAGGATTGGATAATAGCAGGATGAGTAGGGTCTCCCGAGGTAAGACACTAATCTTTCGTTATATCCGCTGAGCAGTTTCTGGCTGGCAATTTCACACATTAAATCAACATAATCTGTCATAGACGTTGCAGAAGTTGTATGCTATATTGATTATATAAGAATATTTCTTTCGATGTACCAGACCACTGATTGGTACAATGCAACTCCAACACAAAACCACCATTATTTCCAAGGAGGATTTGAAAGATGAAAAAGAAATTGTCAGCTTTATTACTGGCTTCTTCTATGGCTCTAATGAATGTTGCTCCTGCATATGGTACAGATATTTTTACTGACCCGGATAATGCGGCAAACGAAGATGTAATTTCTGTTCCTGAGGAGCTTGATAACAATGGAGAGTTCAATGACACTGAAGATGAGTTTACTTCGGAACAGACAGATGATGATTTCTTTTCGGATGAAAAGGAAATGCCTTCTGTCCAGGAGGGAGATACGCTGGTTGAAAATGCTGGTCAGGGAATAACATCCGGTACTTCCACCTATTCCTCAAAATCCTCCTTTGGTAGGAGAAAAGTTCTCTCCCAGCTTCAGGGTATGGGAATCAACAGCGGATCTTACAGCTGGAACTGGGCAAGTCCTGAATATACTTCTTACTATACAGATGAAACAGGAAATCTTCACATTGTTGCCTGGAAAGATCAGACTTTATATGATGCTGTCTGCAATTCCGATCTTAATGTTACCAATGTAACAACAGTAAAGCTTCCGCTTCCATTGTGGGGAGGGTTCTACGCTGCACCCGATGGGAATTTTTATGTTGCAGTAGGACAGAAAAATCTGAATGAAGACAACAGCATAACTGCTGTCCGGATCCTCAAATACAGCCGTGCCTGGAAACTGCTTGGTGCAACGGACATTGGCGGCGGATACACAAATATGTTTGAAGGAATCTACATTCCTTTTGATGCTGCTTCCCTGCGCATGACCCAGACTGGTTCTACCCTGATCGTCCATACAGGACGGGAAATGTATGGAATGGAAGGAATACACCATCAGAGTGATGTCACTTTTGTCATCAACACTCAGGATATGACGCTTATTAATTCAGATATGCCCTATTGCAGCCATTCCTTTAATCAGTTTGTTGTAAATGACGGCTCTCATGTATATTTTCTGGATCATGGGGATTCTTGTTACAGAGGTCTGATCCTGTCCTCCTTCTCCGCATATTCCGGCGGATATATCGCTCAGGAGCGTGCGGTAAATATCTTTCCTTTTATGGGGGCTACAGGTGATAATTATACCGGATGCGAGGTAACCGGATTTTCTCTGGCCGGAAATAATCTGATCACAGTAGGCAAATCTGTTCCCCATGGCTTTGCTGTGAATGGACAGACCGGATATGAGAATCTTAATAAAAACATCTTTATGATAATCACAGATAAGAACAGTATGGCTTCCAGATTTATCTGGCTCACTCAGTATTCACCATCAGGAGCAGAAATAACTCTGACAGAACCAAAACTTATCCCCGTAGGAAATAATCAGTATGCAGTCCTTTTCTCAGAGGAAACCTCAGACCAGAGTATTCTGCATTATCTCCTTATGGATGCTTCCGGGAACGTAATATTATCCAAGTTATACAAGAATGTAACGATCCAGACGGATTCCCAGCCGATCTTATGGGGACGTAATATTGTATGGGTATCCGGAAATTATGATAACGGCAACTATGACAGTTCCCGCACATACCTGTATGAAATCCCCGTAGTGACAACTCCACTTAATGGAATTGCTCTGAACCAGACAAATCTGACAATTGACGAAGGCAATACACAAAAACTCACGCCTTCCTTTACACCATCTAACTCTGATGATGTAAAAGATGTGGTCTGGACAAGCAGTAATCCTGGGGTTGCGTCTGTCTCAGAGGATGGAACCATTCAGGGGAACGGTTATGGTCAGGCAGTAATCACTGCTTCTGCCGGAGATTTTCAGGCTCAGTGTCAGGTGACGGTAAAGGTATCTGAGAACAACACACCACTGACAAAACCTGTGCTGAAACTTTCCCAGAAATCTGCAGATCAAATACATTTAACCTGGAAAAAGGTTCCGGGTGCCAAAGGATACCAGATTTACTGCAAAACAGATTCACAGTCTTCTTATAAGCGGATAAAAACTCTGAAAACAGGATCCCTCAGTTTCGATGCAGCTGTAGTACCGGGAGTAACCTATTCATTTAAAGTCCGTGCTTATGGAACCAACGCAAGTGGAAAAAACAAATATTCTAAATTTTCAGCGGTGAAATCAAGAAAAGCTGCTGTCCCGGCTCCATCTAAGGTTTCATGTAAAATGAGTAACGGTGGTACAGAGGTTTCCTGGACAAAAGTAGCCGGTGCTTCCGGATATGTGATTTACCGCAATGGTTCTGCAGTCAAAACAGTGAAGTCCTCTGTCTTAACCTGGAAAGACACAAAGGCTTATGATTCCCAGACAGGCATGTACTGGGTTTATAACTATTATGTAAAAGCTTTTAAGACAGTAAACGGTAAGCGAATATACAGTAAGCCCACAAAAACGATAAATCTTTACTCGTAAATTATAAAACTACAAAAAGCACTATCACTTTGGTAAATAAAGTATAAAACAGGGCAGTCTCATCGGCAAAATCTTTGCCGGGAGGATGCCCTGAGTATTTGTCTTATTTCACTTCTACTAATTCAATCTTGAAGTTAAGTTCTTTTCCAGCCATTTCGTGGTTTGCATCAAATGTGATATTTTTCTCATCTTTAGCTGTCACTTTAACAGGGAATGGCTGACCGAACTGATTTGACAGATATACCTGCTGGCCAACTGTCAGGTCTTCGGAACCTGGGAGCTGGGCGATTTCCATAGTGAAGATAGCGTTTGGATCTGCCATACCGTATGCTTCTTCTGGCATAAGGTGAACGTCTATGATCTGACCAACTTCCATGTCAGCTACAGCTGCATCAAATCCTCTGATCATCTGGCCTGCACCGCAGATGAATTCCAGCGGTTCGCCACGGTCGTAAGAAGAATCAAACTGTGTTCCGTCATTGAAAGTTCCTCTGTAATGTGTGCGGCAGGTTTTTCCTACATTGCGTCCTGTAAGCTGTGGCTGTGATCCGCCACATCCACCGCATCCGCCACCGCAGCTGTCTCCACAGGAGTGTCCCTCCTCATGGCTGCCACAGGAATGACCTTCTTCATGATGGTGATGGTCGCAGTTAGCTCCGGAAGACACTAATTCGCCTTTTAAATAACTTTCAACTGCCTGATCAGTATTTCCCTGGGCTCCGGCGCATAATTCGATTCCTGCCTCTGTGAGAGCTGTCTGAGCACCACCGCCGATACCACCGCAGATCAGAACATTTACACCCTGCTCAGCAAGCAGACCTGCAAGTGCACCATGTCCTGTACCGTTAGAACCGATCACTTCACTGGAAACTACTTTGTTGTCTTCCACTTCATAAACTTTAAAAGACTCTGTTTTTCCAAAATGCTGAAAAATCTCTCCATTATCGTATGTTACTGCAATTTTCATTTGAAAAATCCTCCAAATTATTTTTTATACCCATTCAGTCCAGTATAAACTGTCTGCGACTCAAAAGCAAGGCTATTTGATCAGGTAATTCTCAATTCCATTTGCAATTCCCCGTACCATTTTTTTCTGATAAGAACTCTGCTGCATACGGCGGTCTTCGGAAGGATTACTCATATATCCCATTTCGATAATCGTTGTCGGAACTTTACTCCAGTTATTTCCGGTCATAGAGTCTGTTTCCCAGACGTATTCTTTTCTGCATCCTGTAGCTGACACATATGCATTGAGCACAGCCTCAGAAAGAGCTTTGTTTTTTCTGTACATAGATGAAATATAAGGACTGTTTCTGGTTGTACAGATAGTCAGTGCTCCACTGATAGAGGAATTATCACTTCCATTGGCATGGATACGGATATACGCATCTGCATTTGCCTTATTCGCCACTTTTGCGCGGTCAATACAGCTGAGAGCTACTTTACTGTTGGTTCTGGTCATTATTACCTTAAACCCTCTTTTCTGAAGAAGGGTTCTTAGCTGAAGGCCAATGCTCAGATTGAGCTTATATTCCTCCACACCTGTAGCAACACCCTGGGTTCCGGAAGTATCTTTCTCCTTCAGCTGACTGGAACCAGGACCAAGAGGTTCATAACCACCGGCAACGACAGCAGAATGCCCCGGATCCAGTACAACAACAGGAGTCCAGACACCTTTACTGTTGATCTTTCGTCCATTTACAGTCTGATTGATACGCATTCTTCCGGTCTGTTTGCCAAAATACCTGAAACGGTTATGAATACGATGCCACCCTGTAAGCATAGTACCGTCTGCAGCAAAACAGTAATAATACTTTCCGATTTTGTGCAGGTCTGTCAGCTTTTTGCCATTCTTATAATAGTATTTTTTTCCACCGTAGGTTTTCCATCCGGTGAAAGTACTGCTGACAGATACTGCCTGGACATCTGTAAAATCTACAGCAGGTAAAGCTGTGACCAGGAGAAGAATACACAAGAGCCAGATAAAACATGATTTTCTTTTCTTCATACATGATTTCCTTTCATATAGAGATATTTTAAGTGATGGTTCTGTATGTTGATTATATCATAAGATTATCTGGGGATGTGGGAAAAAGTTCCTAAAAAGAAAGACTCCGGTCGCAATGACCGGAGCTTTCTTTTTAGGAATCTGTATTAATTACCCAAATGGATTATTTAACAGTAGCTTTTTTCAGGTTTGACCATGGGCTGAAGACTTTCTTTCCGTCTTCGGATGTTCTGTTGAATGCATGCATTCCAACTACCCATGTTCCCTTTGGTACTTTCTTGAATGTTGCTGTTACTGTACCTTCTTTGAGGTTCAGTTTCTTGTGATTGCCATAGTGGTATGGACGTGTCTCACCGTTTTCTTTCTTGGAGCCAGTTCCCAGTACTACATCGTAACCAGTTGCGTTTGCAGCTGCTTTGTATGTTACTTTGATAGTAGATCCGCTTACTTTAACGTTTGTGATAACAGGAGCGTCCGGTGTGATTGCGGATACAACGAATGGATATGCATTAGACCAGTCGCTGAATACTTTCTTACCGTTTGCGTCACGTTTCCAAGCATGGCAGTATGCATAGTATGTTCCCTGCTGTACATATTTGAATGTAGTAGAAGTCTGTACCTGATTCTTGCTGATGGAATCGTATTTCTTGTTGTTGATGCAGTCACGGTCTGTAGAGATTACATAGTCGTAACCAACAGCACCATCAGCTTCTCCTGAAAGGATTGCAGTTGCTTTGTTGCCAGCGACTTTTACACTGCTGATGATTGGAGTTCCAACTTTAACAACTTCACCACCTACGGTAACATCTTTTGAACCAACATAGTACTGGTTTCCAGCTGTTGCTGCTACAGTTGCTGTCTTCTTGTCATCACTTAATGTAACTGTAAAATCTTTGTTATCAACTTTAAGGTTACCATTCATTACAGTAAGAACAGCTTCGCCCTTAGCATCAAGATCAACTTTGATGTCAAGATTTGCTACATTTTTCTTAACAATCTTCCATGCTCCTCTTACATCTTTACTGCCTGCATAAACACCTTTTCCTTTTACAGTCCATGCATAATTTGTTGCACTTGGAGCAGTACCAGCTTTTACCTGACTCAGTTCTACAGTATAATCTTTATCTTTAACTAATACCTTATCACCATCACGAACTACAATAGTAGGTTCAGCAACCATGTTTGGTCCTGCATATTCTGCATCTGTTACAGTAACTTCTTTTTCTGTGAAGTACAGTTTGGATTCAATTGTAAAGTCTTTAACAGCGGCAACATTTTTTACCTCAACTTCTTTACCAGTTGAAAGATCTTTCACAGTACCATCAGCTTTATAATTTCCCTTAGCTATAACGATAACTTTTGCTCCACCTGCACCAGTTGTATTGTTTACATACTGGATCTCATAATCAGCACTTGTTACTTTCTTATTTCCAACAACATTTGGCGTAAATACAACTTTAGCAAATGTTTTCTCTTTTCCATCGTATGTGAACTTCTGAGTACCAGTTAATTCAATACCATTTGCATTGTAAACTCTAATAGTACCAGCTAATGTTGCCTGCGCAATATCAAATGTTGCATTTTTTGTTGTTCCGGATGTAAAGTTCTTGTTATCTTTTACAGGTGTTAATACAAGACTTCCTGCCTCTTTACCAGCGTTGATATTTTCACCGTATCCTGTAATCTGGAACTGAGATTTAACATCAACATCACCTAATTTAACATCAATATCATTTAACTTAGGCTGGATAGATTCACCTGTATATTCAGCATTTTTATATGTAACAGTTACCTTATCAGCACTTACAGGAACAACATTGAATTTAGTAGTAGCCTCAACTTTATTATTGTAATTTCCTTTACCAACGATTACTAATGTTGCTTCTCCAACCTCTTTGCCACCAATTGTGTTCTTTACTTCGTAATCAGTTCCCTCTTTAAGAAGTTTGTCACCGTCATATACTTTGTATTCAGGTACAATTGCTTTTCCTGTGTAATCATAAGATGTTTTATCCATCTTAATGTTAGCAGATGTTAAAGTTTTACCTACAATAGTGCTTTCAACAGTATCCGTTTCACCAACACCATAGTTATTCTGGGCATCTTTGCTGTACTTAATTGTTGAAACAACAGTATTGCCTAACTTATTTTCTGCTTTTCCGGAAGCATCTTTCTTAATAGCATAAGTAACGGTATAGTCTGTACCTTCTTTTAATGTCCAGGTCTTTTTATCTCCGTTTTCTGCTGTAATAGTTACAGTTGGAGCGTAGTCTTTATATGTTGCACCCTCTTTGTATTCTACATCTGTCGCTTCTTTCTTCTTGATTGTTGCAGGTGTAATGTCAAATGTATACTCTTTAACAGATCCGGCATATGTGTTTTTACCAACAATACGAACAATACCTGCGTTTGTTCCGGCATTTACGTTTGTACCAAATTCTACGGTATACTGATTCTGGTCAAGGTACTGAGTTGTTCCTTTTTTGTAAATATGTCCGTTAAATTTAGTTGTATCTTTAGTAATCTGAGAACCTGTATAATAAGCAGCTTTAGCTAATTCAGTCTTTGCTGTAGCATCCAGTTCAATTGCGTCTGAAATATCAGATGCATATAATGTAAGAGTCGCAGTTGTAGAACCTGTTACATTCTTAGTTCCGGATTTAGGTCCGATTGTTACTGTATATGTTCCAGATGCAATTGCATTTGCAGGAACGGTAACTGTAACATCATTATCTGTTAAAGGCAAAATATTCCCCTTGGCATCTTTGATTGTTAAATCGCTTGCTGTTAAAGTAACAGCTTTGTTATTTGTGGATGCAGGTTTAGCTTTAACCGTTACGGTGCATTTGCTGAGATCACGGGCAACAACATTATATTTTCCTTCAACCTTAGTTGTTAATGTTCCACTGTAATTCTCGAATTTGCTCATATCAATTTCAGCATTTGCTTCATATGAACCCACTTCTTTAGAAGCGGTAATCGGAGTTACTGTTTTTACAGCACCGTCAATTGTTTTTCCATTAATGTCCTGAACACGGATATCAGCGGCTTTCGGTGCAACATTGGAACCTGTATATTCAAAAGAATTATTGATATAGCTTAATTTAAAGTCTCCAGCTGTTGCTGCCTTCTGTCCGATTGTGTACTCTGTTGTAACAGTTCCGGTATATAATTTTGAATTAGTTACTGTAACGGTTACTGTGACTTTAGAACCTTTGTTAACCAGGTCTGGAGTTCCTGTATAGTCAACACTGTATTTTCCAGTAGTTTCAAAGTCTGCCGGCATTTTTACATCTACATCAGCTTTTACTTCTTTTCCGGTATATTCTGTTTTAGCACCTGTTTTAAGTGTAACAGTTGCTCCGGCATCTTTGATGTTTTTGGCAACTACAGCAACTGCAGAAGAAGTATATGTCCAGTCTCCATTGTTATCCCACATAAATAATGTATAAGAATTTCCTACACAATCTTTAGCTGATGGCAGAGCAATTGTAAATTTTCCATTTGCGTCTACTTTAACGGCGTTTCCAGCATCTGTTGCTAAACCTGTAGCTATATTTTTCCATGTATATTTCAGACTTGTTACAGATGTATTTTCTACACCAGTCTGTTTAATATTACCTGTTACACTATCTGAATTTCCCCATGCAACAGAGGTTGGAAGTTCTTTGTCTAATTTTACAGTCCAAACATCACCTGTAGACTGTGCCTCTGGAGCATCTGCTGTATTGCCTTCAACAACCGGAGCATCTGCTTCAGATGTAAATGCTGCATCTGTTCCGTCACTAAATTCAGCAGCCCAAACCGGCACGTTAGAGGTTGCCAGCATTGCAACGACGAGAGACATACTTAAGGTTTTCTTAGCCATGCCTTTCTTCGTATTCTTAATCTTTGTCATGATTATAGTTCCCCTTTCCTTAATATAACTATTTCTTTTTGGGTAAAGATTCCTAGACATAATCTGTCTGTTATGGTTAATAATAGTGCTTTCACCACTTTTTGTCAAGGGTAATGCTCAAGAATTTTACGATTTTTTTAAATTTCATACACTTCAAAAGCATTTATTTTCCTTGATTTTTCGGGTTTAAAATCTATAACTTGTTACAAATGTAGTGAGTTTTTCCTGTTTATCACAAGATGATGTAGTATTCTCTTTTTTACCGATTCTAACAGTTAGTCCTGATCTGTTCTGGAAGCTGGCTTACAATCTTTCGGAAATTTCCCGAGGTCAGATATGTATCTTTGAGCTTTTTCTTGCTATATTCATATATTGTATTTCTTGTTTGTTCTATCAAATAAGCAGTGTAAAATTCTTCCCAACTGAAATATTGTCTGCTGTCTGCCAGTTCATAAGTCTTTTCTGTTACTTCAGAAGTTTTATCTATAATATTTGCTCTTAACAACAAATACTCAAATGATTCCGGTGCGTATAATACGATTTTATTTCTGGTATCTCTCATATATTGCATTACATGCTGCATTTCCGGACCGAATGCGGCTCCGTCTACAATCGCAAGGATTTCTTTTTCCCTGCTTTTCTGCAGATATGAAAGTATGTTGCTTTTTCCTCCTGCTGAGCAACATGCTTCTCCGAATAATTTATGATAGAATTCATATCCTGAATTAGAGTCTTCTGTTATTACCAGATCTGGTTGGATATCCTCTTTTGCCTGCAAATTATATAACTGATAAGTTTCATTATATATTCTTTTAGCGTTTTGATATTTCTGACTGTCTCGCTCTTGTCTCATGCCGTAAATTTCTTCGATACTATATGGTAAATGTTCCAGACTGTCCCTTGTGACCAAAACGAAGTAATTGTCGCTGCCTTTTACCATTCTGGTAAATTCTTTACTGCGTAAAAATGGTGCTCCTTCATCAATAAATATAATGCATTGCTGCAGTGTGGCAAGTCTTTCTTTCCATGAAGCGTTTTCTATTACTACACATCGTTTTTCACATATTTTGGTAATTCCTGATGATATGCCATTGTTCTCATAATCAGAAATCATTCGAAGGAGTTCTGTTTTTCCTGTTGCAGAATCTCCCTGAATGACAGTGATATTTCTCTTTACTGTAAGATGATAATGAACTCGTTTGTTGTATATTTCAATATCATACTTTCCTGTCATATTTTATCATCCTCTCAATAATCGGTTTACAATGATTTCGTCATCCAGTTCAAGCATGGAGTGAACCGTTTTTCCTGTGTTTACAATATAGATATCAAATGGCTGTTTTCCAAAGTCCATGATATAGCCCAGGCGAATTGTAATGTCTTTTTGTTCTGCCAGTTTTAAAATCCATTGTGCACAGTTGTTTCCGCAGGCAGATGCGTTAAATATATGATCTGAATCATTTTGCATCAATATCAGGGTTTTTACTCCTCCTGAAAGGCGTTCCGGTGGAATCGGGCCGAGAAATGGGCTGTCGATCATGCATGGACCTTTTACCTCTGATCCATCTATATCTTTAATCATTTTTCTGGAAGTTTCTGATGTGATCCACTCATCTTCATATGTGTTATTGAAGAACACATCAGGATTAAAAATATAATTGTCTCCCGGATTGTCCCCAAAAAATATTTTCAGCATCTTGTATTCCTCCATTCTGTCAAAACTGATTATCTTTTCTTATTTTATCAAAAATATCTTCCTGTTTCCAGCATCACAAAAACAGCAGAGAACTTTTTTATCATTCTCTGCTGTTTCTCTACCATCTGCTTTAAGGTGTTAAAGCAAACATATTATTTCTTTCTGACAATAACCTTATCCAGATGCCAGATATCATCTACATATTCCTGGATAGTTCTGTCGGATGTGAATTTACCGCTGCATGCTGTGTTGAGGAGTGCTTTCTTCGCCCAGCCTTTTTCATCTCTGTATGCTGCTTCTACTCGCTTCTGTGCGTCTGCATAGGAACGGAAGTCTGCGAGGATGAAGTAGCGGTCTGCTCTGTCTGTGTTCTTTGTGTTGAGAAGTGAATCGTACAGGTCACGGAAGAGTTCTGTATCATTGGAGAAGGTTCCGTTGATGAGCTGCATCAGTACCTGACGGATTTCTTCATCTGTATTGTAGATTACGTTTGGATCGTATCCGCCGTTGTTTTCGTAGTTGATTACTTCGTCGGAGCTTAAACCGAAGATGAATGCGTTTTCTGCGCCAACTTCTTCTACGATCTCTACGTTAGCACCGTCCATTGTTCCAAGTGTAGGAGCACCGTTGAGCATGAACTTCATGTTACCTGTACCGGATGCCTCTTTACTTGCTGTGGAGATCTGCTCGGAAACGTCTGCTGCTGCGAAGATCCACTCAGCGTTGGATACTCTGTAGTTTTCGATGAATACAACTTTGATCTTGCCATTGATGGAAGCGTCGTTGTTTACTACGTCTGCTACTGAGTTGATGAGTTTGATGATCTTCTTGGCTGTTGCGTAACCTGCGGATGCTTTTGCACCGAAGATGAATGTTCTTGGATAGAATTCCATTTCCGGATGCATCTTGATCTGGTTGTACAGATAGATAACATGCAGGATGTTCAGGAGCTGACGTTTGTACTCGTGAAGTCTCTTAACCTGTACATCGAAGATGGAGTGCGGGTCTACTTCTACGCCATTGTGCTCAAGGATGTATTTAGCCAGACGCTCTTTGTTCTTGAACTTAATGTTCATGAATTCCTGGAGTGCCTTTTCATCATCTGCGTAAACTGCAAGTTTCTTTAACTGCGGAAGGTCTGTGATCCAGTCCGGTCCGATGTGCTCTGTGATCCAGTCTGCAAGGAGTGGATTTGCATGGAGCAGGAAACGTCTCTGAGTGATACCGTTTGTCTTGTTGTTGAATTTCTCAGGCATCATTTCATAGAAGTCTTTTAATTCCTGATTCTTCAGGATCTCTGTATGAAGGCGTGCAACACCGTTTACAGAGTAGCCTGCTGCGATTGCAAGGTGAGCCATCTTAACCTGTCCGTCATAGATGATAGCCATCTTTTTGATCTTCTCATAATTTCCCGGATATTTTGCCTGGATCTCAAGGATGAAACGACGGTTGATCTCTTCGATGATCTGGTATACACGCGGAAGCAGTCTGGAGAAGAGCTCGATCGGCCATTTCTCAAGTGCTTCGGACATGATAGTATGGTTTGTGTAAGCAACAGATTTTCTTGTTACTTCCCATGCTTCATCCCATCCAAGTCCTTCTTCATCCATGAGGATACGCATTAACTCTGCTACTGCTACAGTCGGATGAGTATCGTTCATCTGGAAGGTTACTTTTTCATATAATTTATGGATATCGTCATGTTTCTTTTTGTATTTGGCAATTGCTGCCTGGAGGCTTGCAGATACAAAGAAGTACTGCTGTTTCAGTCTCAGCTCTTTACCTGCATAGTGGTTGTCGTTCGGGTAAAGGACTTCTACGATATTGCGGGCAAGGTTCTCCTGCTCTACTGCTTTCTTGTAATCACCCTTGTCAAAGGAATCAAGCTCGAAGTCTACGATCGGCTCTGCATCCCAGATACGAAGTGTGTTTACTACATCATTGTCATATCCTGTGATCGGCATATCATAAGGAATGGCTTTTACTGCCTGATATCCTTCATGGATAAATTTGTTTCCGCCCTTTTTAGGATCGTACTCTACTCTTACATATCCGCCGAAGTGTACTTCTTTGGCATATTCCGGACGACGCAGTTCGAATGGATAGCCGTTCTTTAACCAGTTATCCGGTACCTCGATCTGATAACCGTTCTGGATTTTCTGTTTGAACATTCCGTAGTGGTAACGGATTCCGCAGCCATATGCTGCGTAATTTAAAGTTGCGAGAGAATCAAGGAAGCATGCAGCCAGTCTTCCCAGACCACCGTTTCCAAGTGCCGGATCCGGCTCCTGGTCTTCGATACAGTTAAGGTCAAATCCCAGCTCTTCGAGAGCTTCTTTTACTTCACCGTAAGCGCAAAGGTTGATCAGGTTGTTTCCGAGAGCACGTCCCATCAGGAATTCCATGGACATATAGTATACGATCTTCGGATCCTGTTCGTCGTAAGCTTTCTGTGTTGCAAGCCAGTTATCAATGATAACATCCTTAACTGTGTAGCTTACTGCCTGGAAAATCTGCTCCTGTGTAGCTTCTTCAATTGTTTTTCGATAGAGGAATTTTACGTTGTCTTTTACGCTTTTCTTGAATGCCTCTTTCTTGAACATTTCGTTTGTCATTTCATACCTCCCGTAATGGTTTCACTGTTCACTTTATTCTCAGCAATACACCTTGCGGATATTGCTGGTGAACCTCTTCATTCCGTCAACTCTTCTGTTTTCTCATATCAGAGAAATTGGGGGCAAAGAATCTCTGCCTCCAATTTCCTCTCTGAAATCAGACTGTCAAAGATAATGATACTCTTTTTTCGACAGTCTGTCATGTGTATAATTGCCGAATTTTATAACATTTTTTTGTTATCGTGCATTGCGAAAGTAGTATATTTCCTGTGAAATACCTGTAACTTATCAGTACCTTGTCAGTAATTGACCGAATGTTGTCAATTACAGTTTCTTAACACCCATAGTTACTGCTTCTTTGTTGATGTTCCACTCTTTCACATAACCATCGGTCTCGCCAAGTACCATTTCGTCTGCAAGTACTTCTGACTTGATCTCATCTTCGTGTGCTTTCATGACATCCTGGATCTTGTCGTTTCCGTGAGCGTATACTACGATCTTGTCCATAACTTCGAAGCCGGCTTCCTTACGCATGGTCTGGATCTTGCTGATGATCTCACGTACATATCCTTCTTCGATCAGTTCAGGTGTCAGGTTTGTATCCAGGACTACGGATGTTTCACCGTCAGATTCGGATACATAGCCTTCTGTCTGTGCTGTTTCAATAAGAAGGTCTTCTTCTGTAAGCTCTACATCGTTTCCGTTGATATCCAGTTTCAGGACACCGTTGGTTCTCAGTTCGTTCATTGCTGCTGTTCCATTGATGTCTGTGAGAGCCTGTCTGATTCCTCCAAGGAGTTTACCGTATTTCGGTCCTACTGTACGAAGCTGTGGTTTGAAGCTGTAGGAGATAAAAGATTCTACATCATCTGCGAATTTCACTTCTTTGACATTCAGTTCATCTGCGATAATGTCAGTGTAGAATTCACTCATTTTCTTCTCAGCTTTTACATACATGGTTCCGATCGGCTGACGGTTCTTGATGTTTGCTGTATTTCTGCAGGCACGTCCCAGAACTACGATCTCCAGAAGCTCTTTCATGTCTGCTTCCAGATCTTTGTCGATCCATGCTTCGTTTACAGTTGGGAAGTCGCAGAGATGGATACTCTCAGGAGCATCTTTGTCCACGCTTCTTACCAGATTCTGATAGATGTCTTCTGTCATGAACGGGATCATCGGAGCTGCTGTCTTGGCAATGGTTACCAGTGCATGGTACAGAGTCATGTAAGCATTGATCTTATCCTGCTCCATTCCCTTTGCCCAGAAACGTTCGCGGCTTCTTCTTACATACCAGTTACTCATCTCATCTACGAATTCCTGAAGTGCTCTTGCTGCTTCCGGGATCTTGTAGTTAGCCAGGTCATTGTCAACTGCCTGAACAGTTGTATTTAATCTGCTGAGGAGCCATTTGTCCATAACAGGAAGCTGATCATAGTTCAGTTCATATTTGGTCGGGTCGAAGTTGTCGATGTCTGCATATAATACGAAGAATGCGTAAGTATTCCACAGTGTGCTCATGAATTTACGCTGTCCTTCCACAACTGCCTTGCCATGGAAACGGTTCGGAAGCCATGGAGCACTGTTGATGTAGAAGTACCATCTGATGGCATCTGCGCCGTATTTGTTCAGTGCATCGAATGGATCAACTGCATTTCCTTTGGACTTACTCATCTTCTGTCCGTTCTCATCCTGAACATGTCCCAGAACGATTACGTTCTTGTATGGTGCTTTGTTGAAGAGCAGTGTGGATTCTGCAAGGAGTGAGTAGAACCATCCACGGGTCTGGTCTACTGCCTCGGAGATAAAGTTTGCAGGGAACTGCTGCTCAAATAATTCTTTGTTTTCAAATGGATAATGATGCTGTGCGAAAGGCATTGCTCCTGAGTCGAACCAGCAGTCAATAACCTCCGGTACACGATGCATTTCTCCACCGCACTCCGGACACTTCAGTGTGATCTCATCGATATATGGGCGGTGAAGCTCTACTGTCTTGGCTCTCTCATCACCGCTCATCTCGAATAACTCCTGACGGCTTCCGATGGAATGCATATGTCCGCATTCACACTGCCAGATGTTCAGTGGTGTTCCCCAGTAACGGTTACGGCTGATACCCCAGTCCTGAACGTTTTCAAGCCAGTCGCCGAAACGTCCTTTACCGATGCTCTCAGGGATCCAGTTGATTGTATTGTTATTTCTGATCAGGTCATCCTTAACTGCTGTCATCTTGATGAACCAGGATTCTCTTGCATAGTAGATCAGTGGTGTGTCACATCTCCAGCAGTGTGGATAATCATGCTCGAATTTCGGAGCATCGAAGAGCTTGCCTTCTTTGTCCAGATCTGTGAGGACCATAGGATCTGCTTTCTTTACGAAAACGCCTGCGTATGGTGTCTCTTTTGTCAGGTTACCCTGTCCGTCTACAAACTGTACGAATGGCAGTTCATAGTTACGTCCGATTCTGCTGTCGTCTTCACCGAATGCAGGTGCGATGTGAACGATACCTGTACCATCACTCATAGTAACGTAGTTATCACAGGTTACGAAATGAGCTTTCTTTTTCTGTTTTGCTGCTGCCTCTCCTGCACATGCGAAAAGCGGTTCGTATGCTTTGTATTCCAGGTCTGTTCCTTTGTAGGTTTCCAGAACTTCATATGCTTTCTCGCCTTCTTCTTTTGCAAGCTTGCCAAGGACTTTGTCAAGGAGTGCTTCTGCCATATAATAGGTATATCCGTCTGCTGCCTTTACTTTGCAGTAAGTCTCATCCGGGTTTACGCAGAGTGCAACGTTGGACGGAAGTGTCCATGGTGTTGTTGTCCATGCAAGGAAGTATGCATCTTCACCAACAACCTTGAATCTTACAACTGCGGAGCGCTCTTTTACAGTTTTGTATCCCTGGGATACTTCCTGTGCGGAAAGAGGGGTACCGCATCTTGGACAGTAAGGAACGATCTTGAAGCCTTTATACAGAAGCTTCTTGTTCCAGATTTCTTTTAATGCCCACCATTCGGATTCAATATAATCGTCATAGTAAGTTACGTATGGATGTTCCATATCGGCCCAGAAACCAACAGTAGAGGAGAAATCCTCCCACATTCCTTTGTATTTCCAGACGCTTTCCTTACACTGTTTGATGAATGGCTCCATACCGTATTCTTCGATCTGCTCTTTGCCATCCAGACCAAGCTTCTTCTCTACTTCCAGTTCTACCGGAAGTCCATGGGTATCCCATCCTGCTTTACGCGGAACCATGTAGCCCTTCATTGTACGGTATCTCGGGATCATATCCTTGATTACACGGGTAAGTACATGGCCGATGTGCGGTTTGCCGTTTGCAGTGGGCGGTCCATCATAGAATGTATAGGTTTCTCCTTCTTTTCTGTTCTCCATACTTTTCTCAAAGATATGGTTCTCTTTCCAGAATTCTTCTACTTTTTTCTCACGGTCTACAAAGTTTAAGTTCGTATTAACTTTCTGGTACACAGTAATTTACCTCCTGTTTAAATTATTTGTATCAGACACCTGAAAATATGCAGGACGTTTATATACGCTGAAAAATATTTCCAGTGTCCTTTAAGAACGAAAATAAGCCCATAAAAAAATCGCCCTTTTGTAAAAGGACGAAGGTTTATTGACGTTCGCTATACCACCTGTTACATTGTACGGGCATCCTCTGCCGATACATGAATCTTTTAACGGGGATTTCCGTCAGCTCTTACCTGTCTGTACACCCTTCAGAGCTGCAACTCCGGAGTGATCTTCACTGCATTTACTCACCACCGGGCTCACACCCTCCCCGGTTCGCTGTCTGCTTTCCCCTGCAGTTACTCTCTCCATCAACGTTTTTGTGGACATATCATTTATTTAACTATGCGGATTCATTATAAGGTCACAAAATTCACTGTGTCAAGTATTTTTTTGAATATTAGGGTAATCCTGTTACTGTTTAATAACACTGGTTACTGTCAAACTCCCGAACAGTAACACACTGTTAACATACTATCATATAAATTTTACACAGGCATTGTAATTAATGATATAATAAGGTAGAATATTTTGTCCGAACGTCATTTAAAACGATGTACTAGAGCGTGTCTGAAAAAGGCTTTCTGCAAGATGTGCGTCACAATTTGTGGGATATTTTGCCCGGATGAGGGCGCCGTAGCGGGCTACGGCAACTGAATTCGGGTGAAATATCCCGCAAAGTGGGGCGTGCAGATTGCGGGAATGATTTTTCAGACACGCTCTAGGATATGGAAAGCAACTACTATGTATATTTAATGAAGGGTAATTTCAAATGTTTAAAACAAAATTTCATAAATTAATGAAACGTTTCCTCACCGGAATGCTTTGTGCAGGGATTCTGACCTCCCAGCCTGCAGTCACTTACGCTGCCGAAACCTCTGCCACTCCTGAAGCCGGTCATTCAGAAACCTATTCACAGGCCTCAGATATCGATTCTGTCAAAGGATGGCCCACAGGTCCTAATATCGAGGGACAGTCCGCAGTGCTGATGGATGCAGTCACTGATACTATTCTTTATTCCAAAAATGCCAAGGATAAGCTATATCCCGCCAGTATCACTAAGATCATGACCGCTCTTCTGGCCTGTGAACATCTGAATATGGACGATACGATCACCATGTCGCAGGAAGCGGCTTATGGGATTGAGGCCGGAAGCTCCAGCATTTACGCAGAAACAGGAGAGGTTTTCACCGTAGAGCAGGCCCTGATGGCTCTGATGCTGGAATCCGCCAATGAGA
Source organism: Blautia sp. Marseille-P2398 (assembly GCF_964240315.1). Lineage (NCBI taxonomy): Bacteria > Bacillati > Bacillota > Clostridia > Lachnospirales > Lachnospiraceae > Blautia > Blautia sp. Marseille-P2398. The sequence goes on along the minus strand of NZ_CAXSTD010000010.1, from coordinate 93,359 downwards.
TGGCTCTTGCTCTGGCAGAAAAAACAAGCGGTTCTGTAAAGAAGTTTGTTGAACTGATGAACCAGAGGGCAGCTCAGCTTGGCTGTAAGAACACCCATTTTAATAATCCAAATGGTCTTCCGGATGAGACGCATTATACCACCGCTGGTGATATGATGAAGATTGCTAAGGCAGCCTGGTATAATCCCAGATTCCGTAAATTTGTGACCACACAGGTTTATGAGATTCCTCCGACTAATAAGCAGTCTGAAACCCGTTATCTTCTCAATCACCATAAGATGATGCCCGGACAGTCTTATGCATACGATGGGGTTCTGGGAGGAAAGACCGGATACACCGATGCAGCGGGAAGTACGCTTGTCACCTATGCCAAGAGGGGAAATTCCATTCTCATTGCAGTTGTGCTGAATTCTACAAACGGTGCTTTTCCTGACACAACTTCTCTGCTGGATTACGGCTTCGACAATTTTGAAAAAGTAGACTTGAATATAGATACCAATCCGGTACCGGCAGTATTTCTCCCATGCGAAAAGCACCTGTTAAAGGACTGGAATAATCTGTGTTCCTTCTATTATATGAGGCATGTGTACGTAACTGTCCCCACAGGAACCGATGTGAGCCAGCTTGTAAAGAAGCAGAAACTTCTGAACAATTCTGTCGGTCCAAAGCGAATTAAAAGTAAATATTATTTAGACGATCATATGGTCGGATATGGAATGCAATATGAAAAGGAGATCCTTTCAGATCTCCTTCTCAACGCTTCTTTTTAGTTTTCGCCTGAGGCGGAGGACTTCTTTTCTTTCACGAAGTTCTTCCGCTTCTTCTGTATCTGTGAAACGCAATGTCTTCACAGCGAAATATTTCTCATCTTCTGTTTTTCGGATGCGGATCTTGCCTCTTATCAGTCCATGTTCTTCACAATTGGATATGCTGTAATAAACCTTTGAATTATTCATAAACCATCGGAGTTTGCGCTTTGCAGGCAGATGACAGACCGGACATCTGGTGCTGGTCACCTCGCGGTCTTTCATGATTCGCTCTCTTGTGGCAAATTCTCTGGATACATATTTGTCATGATCCGGATAGGAAATATGTATCTCGTCTTTTTTCTTCTTTGGATTCTGGTAAACATCCAGTGACGGATGATTGATGATGATTATGTTATTTATTTTCTCCAGGACTTTCGCTGTATACCACGCATCTGCAAGCGCCCGGTGAAATCCCCTGGATTTCTCTATTTTCAGCTCATCGATCGCATGCTCCAATGCACACCTGTGTGTACCGTCATCATAACTGATACTGTATAGTTTCTGCACATCATAATAGGTCACAGGTCCGGGAAGCAGATCCAGCAGGCCATAGAACTTCATATTTCTCTGAAGTTCCATCACATCCTGATTTCCCCAGGTAAAAAAGTACCAGTCTTCTCCGCACCAGTCAATAAATTCCCTGACTGCCTGCTCAAAGGGCACTCCTTTCATTAGATCTTTATAATCTACATGAATTACCTCATGGATGCTGTCATGAATCCATTTATAGACCTGTGGTTTGATCAGTCGGTGAAAATGATCCGTTATTTCTTTTTTGCTGTTTACTTTTACAGCCCCAATCTCGATAATCTCAAATGGAAGCCTGTCGTTACGTGTTTTCTTTCCCGAAGGATTCTGATTCCATTCCAGGTCAAAGACAATATAGTTCATTCATCCGGTCCTTTTTGTTTATTACTTTTTCGCATTTATTTTCCACTGCTGATAAACATATTATTTCACAATCTTCAGTTCATACTGTCTGGTTCCCAGACCAATCTTCTCTGCCTGATCCAGTGTTGCCTGCCATTCAATGTTCGGGTTGGAATCTTTGAAATGGTCGTGGTGGCAATGCCAGTCAGGTTTTGCCAGGTGTTCTCCAAGCTGGCTGTTCTCGATCGGAGTTGCTTTCAGACAGGCATCTGCGCAGGCCTGGTCCAGAGCAACCGGGTCAAAGCTTGCAAACATTCCGATATCAGGAAGGATTGGTGCATCATTTTCGCCATGGCAGTCACAGTTCGGGCTGATATCCTGAACAAGCGCTACATGGAAATGCGGACGGCCATGACAGACTGCCTGTGCATATTCTGCCATCTTACGGTCAAGAAGTTCATTCGCACTGCTGTTTGGATTGTATACTGCATCAAAACCGCAGGCTCCGATACAACGGCCGCAGCCTTTACATTTATCATAATCAATGACTGCTTTTTTATTCGGATATGTAATCGCATCACTTCCGCACTCTTTCGCGCAGCGACGGCATCCGCGGCAGAGTTCTTCATTTACTGCAGGTTTTCCGCTGGCATGCTGTTTCATCTTACCTGCGCGGCTTCCGCATCCCATTCCGATATTCTTCAGTGCACCGCCGAAGCCGGTTGCTTCATGTCCTTTGAAGTGGCTTAAGCTGATAAAAATATCTGCATCCATGATCGCATGTCCGATCAGTGCAGTCTGACAATATTCACCGTTAACTACCGGTACTTCTACTTCGTCTGTACCGCGTAAGCCATCACCGATGATGATCTGGCATCCTGTTGAAATGCTGTTAAATCCGTTGAGATTTGCGCACTCCAGATGCTCCAGTGCATTCTTACGGCTTCCCGGATAAAGAGTGTTGCAGTCTGTGAGGAACGGAAGTCCTCCCTGCTCTTTACAGAGATCAGCTACTGCTTTTGCGTAATTTGGGCGCAGGAAAGCCAGATTGCCAAGTTCTCCGAAATGCATTTTAATAGCCACGAATTTTCCATCCATATCAATGTTTTTGATTCCGGCTGTAACGCAGAGTTTCTTCAGTTTATCAAGCTGGCTGGTGCCAACCGGACATCTGAAATCAGTAAAATAAACGGTTGATTTTTCCATCGTTTTTCCTCCTGTTTTTATTGATCAAAATTTGATTTTCTTTTTTATTTTATCACAAGATGCAGGTTCTTTTCGAGATATTTTTTTGCTTACATCTGTTCGTAAAATTTTGTCACCTTTTTGTATTCTGCAGGCAAAGTAATCTGCTCTACCACAACATCTCCATCTTCTGCATTGTGGTAACGGTAAATGTAAACGCCCTCCTGGATCTCATCTCCTTCGATCAGAGAAACTGCCAGATATCCCTGTCCTTCAAATTCAAAGGTATCCATGATCGCAAAATCCCGTTCTGTTCCGTCAGATACCGGGATGCTGATTACTTCATATTCTTCCATAGTATGTTTTCCTTTCATTCATAAGCAGTCTTATTCTTATTTTCGCTGTTTTTTATTGTAGCAAAGAGTGTTAATTATATCAATCCTATTTAACCGAATCAAGTAAGTCGTTACTGTGAACGGAGTGAACAGTAACAGTAAGGCCCCTGCGGGTTACAAAAAGAAAGACTGCACCTCCAATGAGCACAGCCTTTCCGGTTTGGTATATTTTATTCAGTTCTGCTTACAATTGCTTATGCCATGATCGGTTTTAATGCTTCTGCAAGCTTTTCTTTCTCAGCTTCTGCCTCTTCCAGGTTCTTGCCGAGAGTTGTGTAATAGATCTTGATCTTTGGTTCTGTTCCGGATGGGCGGACAACTACTGTCTCGCCGTTATCCAGCTTGTAGATCAGTACGTTTGCTGCAGGAAGTCCTGTTTCTTCCGGTTTCTGGTAATCTGTTACTTTTACGATGGCATGACCTGCGATCTCTGTGAGAGGTTTGTCACGAAGTCCCTGCATCAGAGCTGACATCTTATCCATTCCGCTTAATCCCGGGAATTCGAAGCTGTCTACTTTATTCAGGTAACGTCCGTACTGTGCATAGATTTCTTCCATTCTCTGTTTCAGGGAACTTCCGATGCTTCTGTAATATGCAGCCATTTCACAGATCAGCATAGATCCGATAACAGCATCCTTGTCACGTACATATGGTCCTGCAAGGTATCCGTAGCTCTCTTCAAATCCGAAGATAAATCTGTCTACTTCATCTGCTGCTTCAAGCTGTGCGATCTGATCGCCGATCCACTTGAATCCTGTAAGTACGCTTCTGAGTTCTACTCCATAGTGCTCTGCAACTGCATCTGCAAGTGGTGTGGAAACAATGGATTTCACTGCTACCGGGTTCTTTGGCATTGTACCTTTTTCGATACGGCCTGCACAGATATAATCAAGAAGGAGTACACCTACCTCATTACCTGTTACCAGCTCATAGGAACCATCCGGGCATTTCATTGCGATACCAACACGGTCTGCATCCGGGTCAGTTGCAAGCATTAAGTCTGCACCTGTTTCTTTTGCGAGGTTTAATCCAAGCTCCAGAGCTGCAAAGATTTCCGGGTTCGGATAACTGCAGGTTGTGAAGTATCCGTTCGGATATTCCTGTTCCGGAACGATTGTGATATCTGTAATTCCGATGTCCTTTAATACCTGAGTTACAGGTACAAGTCCTGATCCGTTTAACGGGCTGTAAACCAGTTTCAGTCCTGCTGTCTTGCAGAGACCCGGACGAACCTGACGGGATTCGATAGCTTCATAGAGAGCCTGCTTGCAGTCATCTCCTACAAAACGGATCTTTCCCTGTTCTACGCCTTCTGCGAAGGACATATATTTCGCACCTGTAAGTACGTCTGTTTTCTGGATCTCTTCATATACAATGGCAGCTGCATCGTCTGTCATCTGGCATCCGTCAGGACCGTATGCTTTATATCCGTTGTACTTAGCCGGGTTGTGGGATGCTGTTACCATAATACCTGCATTGCATTCATAGTAACGTGTTGCAAAGGAAAGTGCAGGTACAGGCATCAGTGCGTCATAAATTCTGACATTGATATCATTTGCCGCCAGTACGCCTGCTGCTGTTTTTGCAAATACATCACTCTTAAGACGGCTGTCATAGCTGATGGCTACTGTCTGATTACCGCCCTGTGTTTTTACCCAGTTCGCAAGTCCCTGTGTTGCCTGGCGAACTACATAAATATTCATACGGTTGGTTCCGGCTCCGAGAACTCCGCGAAGTCCGGCTGTTCCGAATTTCAGCGCTACTGCGAAACGATCTTTGATCTCTTCATCATTTCCTTCGATTTTGGATAATTCCGGATTAAGATCCGCATCCTGCAGATCTGCTGCCAACCAACGTTTGTATTCTTCCTGATACATTTTGACCACTCCTGCCTTGTTTTTTAGATTTTTTAAGATATTTCCATAATATCATAAATCAGACAAATCAGCAACAAGGCAGCGAGATTTCGGTCAAATTTTAAAAGTTACTTTCTTTTCTGTTTGTCTGCTCTCTGCAGGCATTTCCTATATTGGTCAGGCAGAGCACTGTGGTGATCAGGAAAAGTCCGGGAATCAGAATGATCCACCAGGAACCTGTCATTAATGCCTTATCTGACAGAGACAGCATACTTCCCCATGTGATAACCTCTATCGGAAGTCCAATACCCATAAAACTTAAAGTAGCTTCAGAGATCATTGCAGTTCTTACATTCATGACTACCATAAACATAATGGATGAAAAAAAGTTCGGTACCAGGTGCTTCCACAAAATACGGAAGAATCCTGCTCCCATACATCTTGCTGCGATGATATACTCACTGTTTCGTATCTGCCGTACCTCTGTGCGTACTACTTTCGCAATACTGGTCCAGCTGGTCACACCGATCACAAAGGACAGACTCAGGATATTGGCCTCCCCCATGATAGCCTGCAGCAAAATGATCAGGAGCAGAGTTGGTATACTTAAGAATATTTCTGTAAATCTCATGATCAGTTCATCAAGCCAAGCAGGTGCCACTCCACTGAAGGCACCGACTACCACTGCAATAAAAGTAGAAATAACTGTGGCTAATCCACCGATCAGGATCGAGATTCTTCCTCCATACCAAATCATGGAAAAAATATCCCTTCCCATAGTATCTGTTCCAAAAAGGAACTCCCTGTCAGGAGCTTTATTATAGTTTAACAGATCCATATAAGCAGGATCCTTTGTCATGATCAGTTCCGCACACAGGCAGCCCAGTACGATAAGAATCAGGATTGCTGCTGAAACAACGGGTTTTCCCTGATACCACTTTTTCTTTGATTTGGGAATTACGGTTTCTGTCTTTCTGTTTCCTGCCAGTTCAAATAAATGATTGGTCATCCTTCTACTACCTCCGATTTCTCGGTTATTACTTCATCCTTCATACGGGGATCTATCTGTTCATTAATAGTCTGACTGACGATATTACAGAAAATAACCAGGATTCCTGACATCATACAAAGCAGCATCAGCAGATTGTAATCATGATATCTGGCACTCTCATAGGACAGAGCTCCGATTCCGGGATAAGAGAATACACTTTCTACCACATAGGTTCCTCCAAGTACATGGGGGACTGCAATGGCCATAATACTCAGATAAGCAGGCATTACATTTCGGACACAATGTCTGAACATAAGCTTTTTCTTATCCAGGCCTTTTGCCTTTGCCAAAAGTACATAATCTGCGCGAACCTCTTCAAGGATCTTATTTCGGATCATGTAAGCATAATACCATAAATGCTCCATGACCACGATGGTCAGAGGCATCATCAGATGCAGCACTCTGTCACCGATATCTCCTGCATTTCCTGTACTGTAAGCTCCACTGCTTGGCAGGATCTTAAGATTTACAGAAAAAACAAGGATCAGGACCAGAGCCATCCAGAACTCAGGAATACAGCTGGATATGGTTCCCAGCTTACACAGGATCCGGTCTGCCAGCCGGTTTTCGTACCAGGCACACAGGATTCCCAGGAGCAAGGCTCCGGCAAACATAATGATAAATCCGATTCCTCCAAGTACAAGTGTATTGCCAATACGGCCGCCGATCACTTCTACCACATCCTGTTTATATTTAAATGAAATTCCAAATTCTCCATGAAAGGCATTTTTTACCCACTTCACATACTGCACAGAAATCGGTTCGTTCAATCCCAGCTTTCCCATAGCCCATTCACGTTCTTCCGGACTCATCTTCTCTGTACGGTCACCATAATAGGAGATCAGCGGATCTCCCGGTGCAAGACGGGCTACATAAAATACAGCTACAGACAATATAAATACTGAGATCAGGAATATCAGGCATTTTTTACCATAGTAGACTAACTTTTTTTGTCTCATTATATACTGCACCCCTTTCCTTCAGCCGGAAGCATTGCAAAATGTCCGGGTGACACTTCTGTCCACACGCTGTTTTCCATTCCTTCGCCATCATAGTACTGCAGAACTCTTTTTCTCTCCCTGATCGGGTCAGGAACAGGAATTGCAGACAGCAAGGTTTTTGTATAAGGATGCACCGGATGGGAATACAATTCTTCCGATGGCGCCAGTTCTACCAGTTTTCCATGATACATAACTCCCACACGGTCACAGAGATACTCAACCATAGCCAGGTCATGAGCTATAAACAGAAATGTAAATCCATGCTCCTCCTGCAAATGACGGAACAGATTGACGATCTGGGCCTGTATGGACACATCCAGAGAAGCTATCGGTTCATCAGCCACCAGAAATTCCGGTTCCATACACAGAGATCTGGCTATGGCCACTCGCTGTCTTTGTCCCCCTGATAATTCAGATGGATAACGATCCAGGAAACTACTCTCAAGACCTACATATTCCATCTGAAAGGCAGCTTCCTTCACAAAGCTTCCTCTCGGAGGTGTAATATGCTGAATCCTCATTGGTTCCGTAATAATATCTGATACCTTCATTTTCTGGTTCAGACTGGATGCGGAATCCTGAAATATCATCTGGCGGCGGGTCTGCAGCATTTTTTTATGCTTTTTGAATTCCTTTTTGTCGCAGATATTTACATCTTTATACCAGATTTCTCCCTGAGCCGGCTGATATATATTCATCAGACATCTGGCAACTGTGGACTTTCCTGAACCAGATTCCCCTACCAGACCAAAGATCTCACCTTTATGGATCTGAAATGAGACATCATCTACAGCCTTTACCTTGATCTTTTTTGTCAGATGAAACTGCTGAGTCAGATGCCTGACATCCAATAAAATTTCTTTACTCATGGACGATTCCTCCCATAGGTGATTTGATCTGCGGTGCTCTTGGATCCAGCAGCCAGGTTGCCGCATAATGAGTATCTGTTATCTTAAACATAGGTGGCATTTCTTCATAATCAATATTCAGGGCATATTCGTTTCTACATGCAAAAGCATCACCTTTCGGCGGATCTATCAAAGTAGGAGGCATGCCAGGGATAGTGTACAGGCTTTCTTTTCCATTTGCAAATGCAGGCAATGATCTCATCAGCCCCCATGTGTATGGATGTCTGGGATCATAATACACTTCCTCTGCTGTACCGATCTCTACGATCTTGCCTGCATACATGACTGCCACTCTGTCTGCCACACGTGCAACCACCCCCAGATCATGGGATACCAGTATGGTAGCTGTTCCAAGCTTCATCTGTATTTCCCGCAGAAGATCCAGAATCTGTGCCTGTATGGTCACATCCAGTGCAGTAGTTGGTTCATCTGCAAATAAAATATCCGGATCTGCTGCCAGAGCAATGGCCATAACACATCTCTGACGCATTCCTCCGGAGAACTGCCAGGGATACTGATGATATCGTTCCTTTGGATGGGAGATACCTACCAGTTCCATAAGCTCCAGAACCTTCTTATTTACCTGTTCCTTCGTGTAGTTCTTATTGTGGATCACCACTGCTTCCCCAATCTGTTTTCCAATTTTAATAGTTGGATTCAGGGATGTCATAGGATCCTGAAAGATCATCGAAAAAACTCTTCCACGCAGTTTCTGCATCTCCTTTTCCCTGTAACAGGTGATATCCTGTCCGTTCACACAGATGCTTCCCTCTTTTATTTTTGCGCTTGGTGGCAAAAGCTTCATGATACTTTTGCAAAGCACACTCTTCCCGCATCCGGATTCTCCAACTATAGCCAGCACCTCTCCCTTTTTTAATGAAAAAGACACTTCTCTTACTGCCTGGACTTCTCCGGCAGGACCGTCAATGCTGACTGAAAGATTTTTAACCTCTAATAAATGTTCCATTTTCAATCCTTTTTCCGCTCGTGTAAAAAGGGGGCACCTTTAGTGCCCCCGTCACAACCTTTATCTTTTTATTCAATAGTCCAGTCTGCTACATTCCAGAAGATTCCAACTCCATGATGTCCCATAATTGTATCAGGATCGATTCCTTTAATATTGCTGTCAGCAACATAGTTGGCATCAATATAGCAGATCATTGCATAAGCCGGATCCTCTGCCAGAGCTTTCTGGAAATTAGCATAGGCTTCTGCACGAACTTCCGGATCAGCTGACTGTCTTGCTTCTGTCAGATACTTGTCAACGTCTGCATTAGAATAGCCGGAGTAGTTTGCTCCCTTATCTGTTCCGAATACTTTGTATGTATGGTCGTCAGCGTCAAATGGGCTTCCCCATCCGATCAGGAATGCCATCTGTCCTGCCCAGTCTGTCTGTGCAGGGATCTCTACTGATACATCCATGCCAATCTCTTTCAGTTCCTGTGCTGCGATCTGAGCCATATCAATACGTACCTGATCTCCTGCACTTACGCTGATCACAAATCCCACTTTTTCGCCGTCACGATAATAGAATCCGTCATCACCCATCTCGCATCCTGCAGCTTCCAGAATTTCTTTTGCTTTTTCAGGATTGTAATCATAATGCTCTACATCTTCATAATTGTAGATATTTCTCTGAAGAGGTCCATAAGCCGGCATTCCCTGTCCAAGGATAACTGCGTCGATGATCGCCTGACGGTCAAGCCCATAGCATACTGCCGGGATCAGATCACGGTTTTTCTGCCAGTATTCATTTCCAAAGTTAAACATGATTCCACGATAGTCAGAAGTCTTCATATCGTAGCATGTATATGCCTCATCATCTGCAAAAGCAGCTGCATCCTTTGGTGTTAATAATGCCAGATCAAGTTCTCCGGATTTTAACTGAAGTGCTTTCGCATTGTCATCCGGTACGATCTTGAATACAATTTTATCGATGGAAGGCTCACCCTTGAAATAATCTTCATTCTTAACCAGTGTGATCGCCTGTCCCTCATCCCAGGATTCAATCTTGTATGGACCTGTTCCTACCGGGTTACGGAAGAAGTCAGAAGTCTGCATATCTTCTCCCTCAAGCAGATGCTTAGGAAGAACTGCCATTGTCATATAGTCAAGGAATGCAACGTTTTTGTCCTCAAGCTTGAACGCAACCGTATGATCATCAATAACATTGATTTCCTCTACGTCCTCGTAGTTGGGTGCATTCTCAGAACCATTTTCCGGATCCATGATCGCTTCAATAGTAAATTTAACATCCTCTGCTGTCACAGGTTCGCCGTCCTGCCACTTGGCATCTTCTGCCATATGGAATGTATAAGTATTGGTTTCATCATCAAAATCCCAGCTCTCTGCCAGTCCCGGAACTACCTGATTCTCTCCGTCATGTGCAGTTAAACCGTTGAAGATCAGAATATTGATCTCTCCATGTTCATCCATAGCAGGATTGATCCTGGTATAATCTCCGCTTCCGTATACCAGTGTTGTTTCTTCCTCTGCCAGTACAGGCACTGTTGTTCCGGCACTGACCAGTGATACAGTCAGAAGCACTCCGGCCATTGTCAATAAACCCTTTTTCATTTCATGTTCCCTCGCTTTTTCTTTATTGGTAACTGGCTTTTATGATATCAGACAATTCTGACATCAGTAAGCCCTGCGGGGGGATATTGACATATTCCTTTTTGTGCCTTATATATGCCATATATGGCATACCTGCAGCAGTATCATTACTCTCCATCGCAGTGCGATCCTGCCCGGAGTGTTATTTATATTATAGGAACATTACAGAGTAATTTCCTATAATATAAATAACACTCCGCCTTTAGTATTTCACTAAAAGCGAAGTGTCCTGATATTAATATAATTTTGCACCAGCCGGAATATGGTCATCTACCATCAGAAGATGAAGTTTTTCTTCGCCCTCTTCTTCATGGATTGCACTAAGTAACATTCCACAAGATTCAATTCCCATCATTGCTCTAGGTGGCAGATTTGTGATAGCTATAAGTGTCTTACCTACCAGTTCTTCTGGTTCGTAGAATGCGTGAATACCGCTTAAAATGGTACGTTCTACGCCTGTTCCATCATCCAGAGTAAACTGTAAAAGTTTCTTTGACTTCGGCACTGCGACACACTCTTTTACCTTTACTGCACGGAAATCGGACTTGCTGAAAGTCTCAAAATCTACCTCATCTTTGAACAATGGTTCGATTTCTACCTTTGAAAAATCAATCTTCTCAACTGGCTTTTCTGAAACCGTTTTAGCCTGCGCAACGTTGTTTGCTTCGTTCTTAGCAGCGCCCTGGGACTTCATTGTCGGGAACAGCAGTACGTCACGGATTGCCTGGCTGTCTGTAAGCAGCATAACCAGACGGTCGATTCCGTATCCGATACCACCTGTAGGCGGCATACCGATCTCCAGTGCATTCAGGAAGTCTTCATCTGTGTGGTTTGCTTCCTCATCTCCTGCGTCAGCAAGAGCATCCTGTGCTTTGAAACGCTCTCTCTGGTCAATCGGGTCATTGAGCTCGGAATATGCGTTACACATTTCCCATGTATTAATGAACAGCTCGAAACGCTCTACCTTATTCGGATCAGAAGGTTTCTTCTTTGTCAGCGGAGAAATCTCGATCGGATGATCCATGATAAATGTTGGCTGGATCAGTTCTTTTTCACAGTATTCCTCGAAGAACAGGTTGATGATATCACCCTTCTTATGACGTTCTTCATATTCAATATGATGCTCATCTGCAAGCTTCTTAGCTGCTTCATCATCTGCAACTTCATCAAAGTCAATTCCTGCATATTTCTTGATCGCATCATTCATGGTCAGACGTTCAAAAGGTTTGCTGAGGTCGATCTCGATACCATTGTAGGAAATCTTCGCAGAACCACAAACCTTCTCTGCCAGATAACGGAACATAGACTCAGTCAGTTCCATCATGCCTTCATAATCTGTATATGCCTGATAAAGCTCCATCAGAGTAAACTCCGGATTATGACGGGTATCTACACCTTCATTACGGAATACACGTCCGATCTCATAAACTCTCTCAAGACCACCAACGATCAGTCTCTTCAGATAAAGCTCAAGAGAAATACGAAGCTTAACATCTTCGTTCAATGCATTATAATGAGTTTCAAACGGTCTTGCTGCAGCACCGCCTGCATTTGCAACCAGCATCGGAGTTTCCACTTCCATGAAGTCACGGTCTGCAAGGAAGTTACGGATTTCTTTCAGAATCTGGGAACGTTTGATAAATACGTTCTTGCTGTCCTGATTCATGATAAGGTCTACATATCTCTGACGATAACGCATATCTGTATCTGTCAGTCCATGGAATTTCTCAGGAAGAATCTGTAAGCTCTTGGAAAGAAGAGTCATGCTTTCTGCATGGATAGAAATCTCACCTGTTCTTGTTCTGAATGCAAAACCTTCCAGTCCGAAGATATCACCGATATCGGATTTCTTAAAATCTGCATAAGAATCTGCTCCGATCGCATCTCTTGCTACATATACCTGAATATTTCCCTGTAAATCCTGGATATTGCAGAAAGAAGCCTTACCCATAACTCTCTTGAACATCATACGGCCTGCGATCGCTACGTGAATCGGGCTTGCGTCCATGATTTCTCTTCTCTCTTCATAATCTTTCTTAACAGCTTCCTTTGCCTGTTCTTCATCAAGACCTGTTACATCTACTTCTGCACGATCTTTGAGAAGTTCTGCCTCATGTGCTTCATAAAGACTCTTCACTTCCATTGAGTGATGAGTCTGGTTAAACTTTGTGATCTGAAATGGGTCTTTTCCATTAGCCTGAAGATCTGCCAGTTTATCGCGACGTACCTTCAGTAACTGGTTTAAATCCTGTTCCTGCTTCTGCTGTGCCACCTTGGTTCCTCCTTATATACTTGTATAATTATTATTTGTTCGTAACTGTTCAGTACCTTCACAGTTACGAGCCAAAATGCATTAAAAATCACCTGCGGTGATGGCATTTTGGCTTGTATGTCTCGGGATTTTGGTACTTACGTGCCAAAACACCTCGCGGGATAGTAGACTACTGAATAGTTACATTTATTCTACATTTCCATGTGATATCAGATGTAACAGAAGATTCCATTCAACAGAATCCTGTATTTTCAAATATCAATTTATCAGATATACAGACAAAAATAAGAAATAACAAACTTCTTATTGTCTTCTTATTATCTGCTTATATAGTCAGAGAAAGGTGCGCGTTATGCCTTTGCATGATAAATCTCTACGCGCACCTCAGTCATCTGTCTCTTATACGTTTCTCTGGATCTCCAGAACTTTGTATTTCATGATTCCTGCCGGCATCTCTACTTCTACTACATCGCCTGTATGCGCACCGATAAGTGCTTTTCCTACGGGAGATTCGTTGGAGATTTTGCCTTCAAGGCTGTTAGCCTCTGTGGAACCTACGATCTTCAACTCGATGTCTTCTTCGAATTCAAAATCGTGTACTTTAACCTTACATCCAACGCTGATCTTGTCCAGATCTACTTCGTCCTCTACAACAACTTCAGCATTCTTTAAGATCTTCTCGATTTCTTCGATACGTGCTTCAATGTCTCTCTGTTCGTCTTTCGCTGCATCGTATTCCGCATTCTCAGATAAGTCGCCCTGTTCTCTGGCTTCCTTAATTTTCTCTGCTACTTCTTTTCTCTTTACTACCTTTAAATCATGCAGCTCTTCTTCTAATTTTTTAAGTCCTGCATAAGTTAGTAAGTTTTTCTTTTCTTCCATAATAACCTTACTCCCTTTCAACATCCGGTATAGTCTTCTGCGTTTCTTTTCGCCCCGGATCACTACATGGATTTATGTGCTTCCTGATACATCATACCTGAAAAAGGGCAGACTTATTCTAGGATATTCACAATTTCTGTATTATACAAAAAAGCACCCGGATTGTCAAGCATTCCGAGCGCCTTTGCTATTGTTTATATTTCTCATTTCACATTGTTTTAACTTTTATTATAATCTTGATAAAAGCGCCTCCAGAGCTTCATAACTTTCTATGGTGTTTGACTCTCTTCTGAGCCCTGCGCTGTGACGCATGCCTGCAGTATACCAGGCAACGTGTTTACGCATCTCACGTATTCCTACGAATTCACCTTTTAATTCAATCTGTTTTCTGGCATGACGCAGGATCATTTCACGTATTTCCTCTACAGACGGGCGTTCCAACAGCTCTCCTGTCCGGAAATAATGGTTCAGCTCGCGGAACAACCAGGGATTTCCCCTTACTGCACGTCCCACCATAACTGCATCACATCCGGTCTGTTTCACCAGTTCTTCTGCTTTCAGCGGAGAATCTACATCCCCGTTTCCAATTACAGGAATGGTAATCGCTTCTTTTACCCTGCGGATCGTATCCCAGTCTGCAGTGCCGGAATAGTACTGCTGTCTGGTGCGCCCATGCACTGCAAGTGCTGCTGCTCCCGCATCCTCAATACGTTTCGCGATTTCAACAATATCTACCGGTTCATTCTCAAATCCGATTCGCACCTTGACAGTCAACGGTTTACTGATTGCAGATGATACTTTTCGAACGATCTCTTCAATCAGATTCGGGTTCTTCAACAATGCAGATCCCTCGCCGTTATTGACAACCTTCGGCACAGGGCATCCCATATTGATGTCCAGGATATCGAAATCTCTGTCCTCAATGGATTTCGCAACCTCTGCCATAAGATCCGGTTCACTGCCAAAAAGCTGCATGGAAACCGGGTGCTCACATGGATCAATCTCCATCAGGGCAATAGTGTTTTTATTGTGAAAAGAAATCGCTTTTGCACTGATCATTTCCATACAGATCAGTCCGGCCCCCTGCTCTTTACAGAGCGTTCGAAATGGCAGGTCTGTGACACCTGCCATTGGTGCAAGAACAAACGGATTATCAATCTGTACGTTTCCTATTTTCCACTGCATCTTCATGAATGGTTCTCTTGCCTGTACCGGCTCATTCCTTGTCTGCATGGATTCAGTCCTCACTGCCCGATGTTTTCTTCAGTTCTTCTTCCGGGATGTCTCCGAGAAAGAATACTTTATAATACATTTCCAGAGATTCCAGAAGTTCTTTCTTGTCCTGCTGAAGCTGTTTGATCTTCAGTCCGCTTCCGATCTCATCGTAGCGGGCATCTGCTTCCAGAGCTTCTGTTTTAAACTGAAGTCTGCCGTTTTCGTCAAATTCCAGAGTCAGGATTCCTCCTACATCCTCTGTGTAAAGAACACACATGATCTGAAGTTCTTTCTTCACATGATCCGGAAGTGCATTGAAATCCTGATTAAAATAAAATTTCTTCTCATAGGCACTTGCGCCGCAGAGAGTAATGTTGTCCTGATACATAAATTACTGTTTCCCTCTTTCGAAATTATTCAGAATCTTTATACATAGCTGTAAAGTCCACGCACCGAAACCTCTCCTGCGCTGACTTTCACAACTTCTTTATTCTGCCTTTCCACAAGCAGTTCACCTTTTTCATCAATCCCCCTGCAGATTCCTTCGAAACTTCTGTCACCATCGATCACTCTGACCGGCTGGTTCAGATTTGCAAGGATTCTGTGGTAATCATCCAGCAGATGAGTAAAATCACAGGTCTGGATAAATTTCTCATAGTTGATCTCGAAATATTTCATCACCAGTGCAATCACCTGATTTCTGTCATATTCACGACCGCCCTCCAGAATCAGCGAAGTCGCTTTGTCCTGCATTTCTTCCGGAAATTCTTTCAGGTTTACATTGATTCCTACTCCGATGAGAACATAATTGATCTTCACACCATTTGTTCCCATCTCGGTCAGGATACCACAGATTTTCTTCTTAGAGATCACAATATCATTGGGCCATTTAATACTTACGTTAAACCCCAGTTCCTCTGCTGCCTGTGCCACTGCCATTCCCATAACCAGTGTCAGCATAGACGCATACTGCGGTGAAAATTCCGGACGTAAGAGCAGTGTCATCATAATAGAGCTGCCCTCCGGTGCTTCCCATCTTCTGTCAAAACGCCCTCTTCCCGCAGACTGAAATTCCGCAACTGCCAGAGTTCCATGCTCTGCACCATCTTTTGCCAGACGCTTGATCCATGAATTGGTAGAATCTGTTTCTTTTGCAAAATGGACGGTTTTGCCCGCCCATTTTGTGTCTATCGCCTGTGAAATTGTTTCTTCATTATACAGATGTGCCATTATTTGTTCTCCGGCTCTCCTAATGTTGCTACCATAACAGCTTTGATGGTATGCATACGGTTCTCTGCCTCATCAAATACTTTGGACTGCTCAGATTCAAATACTTCGTCTGTTACTTCCATGTCTGTCAGATTGAATCTCTCGCCCATTTCCTTGCCGATCTTTGTCTTAAGGTCATGGAATGCAGGCAGACAGTGAAGGAAGATTGCTTTCTCTCCTGCGTTCTTCATAACGTCCTTTGTTACTTTATAAGGTGTCAGATCATGGATTCTCTCTGTCCATACCTCATCCGGCTCACCCATGGATACCCATACGTCTGTATAGATAACGTCTGCATCCTTTGTTCCTTCCTGAACATCCTCTGTCAGAGTGATGCTTCCGCCGGATGCTTTTGCATATTCCTCGCACTGAGCAACTAACTCTGCATTCGGGAAATATTTCTTAGTTGTGCAGGCTACGAAATGCATGCCAAGTTTTGTGCAGGCAATCATCAGGGAATTACCCATATTGTAGCGGGCATCACCCATGTATACAAGCTTACGTCCTTTTAAATCTCCGAAATGCTCACGGATTGTCAGCATATCAGCGATCATCTGTGTCGGATGATATTCGTTCGTAAGGCCATTCCATACCGGAACACCTGCATGTTTTGCAAGCTCTTCTACGACTTCCTGACCAAATCCACGATATTCGATACCATCATACATTCTTCCCAGAACTCTTGCTGTATCTGCAATGCTTTCTTTCTTACCGATCTGAGAACCTGTCGGATCCAGGTATGTGCTTCCCATTCCAAGATCATGGGCAGCTACCTCAAAAGAGCAGCGGGTTCTTGTACTTGTTTTTTCAAAAATAAGTGCAATATTTTTGCCTCTGTAATATTCGTGAAGCTCGCCGGCTTTCTTCTTTGCTTTAAGTTCTGCGGATAAATCAATAAGATATGTGATCTCCTCCGGTGTAAAGTCTTTCAGTGTCAGAAAGTTTCTTCCTTTTAAGTTCATAATAATTCTCTCCCCGATGTCATTTATTCTCTTTTGTTATTTGTCTGTCTCCACTTTCGGATCAGTGACGATCTCTTTCAGCGAACTTGCCAGACCTGCGATTCCCTGAATATCCGACGGAATAATGATCTTGGTTGCCTTACCGTCTGCTGCCTTGGCAAATGCTTCCAGACTCTTCAGTGTCAGAACTGCTTCATCTGCTCCTGCCTCTCTGATCATGCGGATACCCTCTGCATTGGCATTCTGAACTTTCAGAACTGCCTCAGCCTGTCCTTCTGCCTCCTTGATCATACGCTCTTTCTGAGCCTCTGCGCGGAGGATTGCTGCCTGTTTCTCAGCTTCTGCATCCAGAATTGCGGATTGTTTCTTACCTTCTGCAACAAGGATCGTAGATTTCTTCTGACCTTCTGCGATCAGGATTGCTTCACGACGTTCACGCTCAGCTTTCATCTGTTTCTCCATTGCATCCTGAATAGCTGCCGGAGGAATAATGTTCTTCAGTTCCACACGATTGACCTTGATTCCCCATGGATCAGTAGCTTCATCAAGAGAAGCTCTCATCTTGGTATTGATCGTCTCACGTGATGTAAGTGTCTCATCCAGTTCCATGTCACCGATAATATTTCTTAAGGTTGTTGCGGACAGATTCTCGATTGCCATGATCGGATTCTCCACACCGTAAGTATAAAGCTTCGGATCTGTGATCTGAAAGAATACGACAGTATCGATCTGCATGGTTACGTTATCCTTTGTGATAACCGGCTGCGGTGGAAAATCCACTACCTGTTCCTTCAGATTTACCTTTCTGGCTACTCGTTCAATAAACGGAACCTTGAAGTGAATTCCTGTACTCCAGGTTGCCTGATAAGCTCCCAGACGTTCCAGGATTACTGCATATGCCTGTGGTACAATGCGGACGCAGGATGCAAGGACCCATACCGCAATAACGATAATAACTATCAGAAAAACCACGCCCATAACTAATCCTCCTTATTCTGTTTTACGATAAGTTTCACACCTCGGATCTCTTCGATCGTTACAACGGTGCCTTCGCCGATTTTTTCGTCATCAGCAGAACGTGCAGTCCATTCAATGTCATTGATACGAACCTGGCCTGTCTGCGCCAGATTGTCAATCTCCTGAATCACAACTGCTTTCTTTCCAATCAGACTATTTGCATTGGTCTGTATGGTTTCTTTGTTGAAATACTTCATTGCCAGTGGTCTGGTAAAGATGAGAAGTACCAATGAAACACACAGAAACAGCAATATCTGTACAGTGAGGTTCGCTCCTGCATAACATGCAATAGCAGCGACCAGTGCGCCGCCGGCAAACCAGATGGTGGTCAGTCCTGCCGTAATTGCCTCTACAACAAGCAATAACGCAAGAATCCCAAGCCAGATCAAAGGCTGCATGAAACTCCTCCTTTCGTCTGCTATCGTCTCTGACGAGCAGCTTCATACATGAGAATTCCGGATGCCATGGCAGCATTCAGAGATTCTACTTTTCCACACATAGGAATCCGTATCAGACAATCAGCACTGTCTGCCGCTTCATCTGTCAGTCCTTTTCCCTCATTGCCGATCAGGAAAGCAGTTCCTCCTGTGTAGGATTCCTGATCATAAGAGTTCTTACCATGCAGATGCGCCGCAAATGTGCGGATATTTCTGTCTTTCAGTTCCTGTGCTAATGATACCACACTTTCCACATATAGGAAAGGCATTCTGTAGACAGAACCCATGGTTGATCGTATAACCTTCGGGTTTGTGATATCCACGCAGGTCTTTGTCAGAAGAACTCCGCTTACTCCGGCACCCTCTCCTGTACGGAGAATAGTTCCCGCATTTCCCGGATCCTGCAGATCTTCCAGAATCATAACCAGCGGATTTTTCCCGCCGAGAATATCTTCCATTATATAGGAAGGTTTCTTAAGCACTGTCATAATTCCCTGCGGCGTCTGCGTATCGCTCATCTGTCGAAAAACAGAATCTGTTACTATTTCATATGGAAGTTTCTCCACCTGAGCCATCAGTTCTGCATCACCGCTGAGAGCTTCTGATACATACACCTTCGAAATCCAATCCCTAGGTGCTTCGCCGAACATTTTTCTTCCTTCTGCAACAAAAAGCCCTTGTTCTCTGCGGGCTTTTGTTTTCTGGTTCAGCTGTATGATATTTTTTACCTGTCCGTTATTTACACTGGTGATCATATCTTATCCTCAATTTTCCGAAACCTTATTCAGGTCACTGTTTGCTCCTGCTGCAACAACTGTGCAGTCTGCCGGAAACACTTCATCCGGCGCCACATTCATATTCATCTTATCGCCATGCTTCAGACCGATCAGATTGATGTTATACTTTTCCCTGACCTTCAGCTCCCGAAGTGTTTTTCCTATCCATTCCCGCGGGATCTTAAATTCTGCCATACTGAAATCAGAAGAAAGCTCAAACATATCGACAAATCCACTGGAGAGAAGATTTCTTGCAACTCTGATACCCATGGAATGTTCAGGATAAATCACCTTATCTGCCCCTATTTTCTCCAGTATCCTGCCATGAAGAGAATTCATTGCCTTCGCCATGACAAAAGGAACTCCAAGTTCTTTCACCTGCATCGTTGCTGTAATACTGGCCTCCATATTCTCGGCTACTGCGATGACCGCAACATCTACGTTCTGAACTCCAAGCGATTCCAAAATTCCCGGATCACGCACATCTGCCTTGACAGCATAGGAAACTTTCTCTGCGATATCCTGCACATTATCATCTTTATCGTCAATGGCAAGTACATCGCAGTTCGCCTCTGCCAGAGTAAGAGCTACCGTCATCCCGAACTGCCCAAGACCGATCACTGCATAAGATTTGTTCTTCATTTTCTTCCTCATTTCTCTTTCTGAACATATATTCGTTATCCTCTGCGAATATATGCCTGACTGCCAAACCGTTACTATCCAATCATAATATCTTCTTCTGCCAGATGTGAATCTGCCGGCATTTTCTGTACACGTACAGTCACTGCAGTTCCCAGAGTCAGCGGACCGATTCTTCCCAGATACATAGTCAGGATCACGATCCATTTGCCTGCTGTATTCAGGCAGGGTGTCAGCCCTCTGCTAAGTCCTACCGTTGCAACCGCAGATGTAATTTCATAAACAACATCTTCTATAGGTGCTTCCGGCATGGCTGCACACAACAGCATACTCATGAGAATAAGTACTGTAAGTACCATACCTGTCACTACGATCGCAGAACGGATGTAGCTGTCTCTGATTCTCCTGTGGTGTACTTCCACATCCCGTTTTCCCTGAAGATTGGATTTCAGACTCAGCAGAAGGACCGCAACTGTTGTTGTCTTAATTCCACCTGCTGTTCCCATAGGGGAACCGCCGATCAACATCAATATCAGGCACAGCATATAAGTTGCATTGGAAAATCTCTCCTGGCTTACAGTGAAAAATCCGGCTGTTCTTGTGGTAACTGACTGGAACAAAGATGCCATCCACTTCGTTCCCGGCGAATATGTCCCAATACTTTCCGGATTTCCATGATCAAACAGAAAGATCAGTACTGTACCGCCCACAACAAGTATCAGCGTCATCATCAACACGATCTTACTGTGAAGACGGAGATTTTTAAATATACGTCCCACAGGAAGTTTCCCTCTGATGACTCGTTTGATCTTATCCCAGATATCCCACCAGACCACAAATCCAAGTCCTGACATAATGATCAGTCCTACACTTGTAAAGTTTACGATTGGATCAGCAACATACTGAGCCAGGCTATCCTCTCCCAGCAGATCAATACCAGCATTACAGAATGCAGATACTGCCGTAAAAACAGAGTATCCCAGACCTTTTGCCAGACCGAACTGCGGAATAAATCGAACTGCATAACACACTGCACCGATTCCTTCTGCTCCAAACACACAGATCAGAACTTTCTTCACCAGCCTGACCATCCCACCCATTCTGTCCATATTATAGGACTCCTGGATAACACGCCGGTTCCTCAGCGATATTTTCTTTCTCAGACTTATAAAAATAATACTGCCCAGGGAAATCAATCCCACACCTCCGATCTGGATCAGGACAAGAATAATAATCTTGCCTGCCAGAGTCCAGTGAGTTGCCGTAACAACTGTCACAAGCCCTGTTACACATATACTTGTGGTTGCGGTAAACATGGCATCTGTAAAAGATGTGTGGTATCCGGGTGCCGTACAAAACGGCAGCCACAGAAGTAATCCCCCTAAGATAATCACCCCCGCAAAACCGAGGGTAATTATCTGAGCAGTATTTAATTTATGCAGTCTGTTATATAACTGCATCTTTTTATTCATTTGTTATTTGTTGTTTTTATCATAGTTATGAGAAAGTGACTGGCATACTTCCCACTGGTAATCAGAGATACCTTTCTGCATAGCAAGTGCTTCATTGATATCGAAGTCTACGAATTCACCGTGACGATATCCGACAACGCGGCATGTCTTGCCTGCAACAAGAAGGTCTACAGCCAGGGCACCCATCATAGATGCATATACACGGTCTTTACATGTCGGGCTTCCACCACGCTGCATGTGTCCAAGGATTGTAGCACGTGTTTCGATACCTGTGGCAGCTTCGATACGTTTTGCCATTGCTTCAGAATGACCGATACCTTCTGCATTGATGATGATGTGATGCTTTTTGCCTTTCTTACGACTCTCGATAATGTTATTGATCAGCTTCTGCTCATCATAGTCATATTTCTCAGGAACCAGAACGTCCTCAGCACCGTTGGCAATACCGCACCACAGAGCAATATATCCTGCACCACGTCCCATAACCTCGATGATACTGCATCTCTCATGAGAAGTGGAAGTATCACGTACTTTATCAATTGCTTCCATTGCTGTGTTTACAGCTGTATCAAATCCGATGGTATATTCTGTACATGCAATGTCAAGGTCGATTGTTCCGGGAAGACCGATTGTATTGATTCCGAGATTCGCAAGCTTCTGAGCACCTGCGAAGGATCCGTCACCACCGATGACAACAAGTCCGTCGATTCCATGTTTTCTGCAGATCTCTGCTCCACGTTTCTGGCCTTCTTCTGTACGGAATTCTGCACAACGTGCTGTATAAAGGATTGTACCTCCACGCTCGATTGTATCAGATACATCTTTTGCGCTCATGTCAATAATCTCTTCGTTTAACAGACCATTGTATCCTTTCAGAATACCTTTTACATTTAATCCATTGCTTAAACCTCTTCTGACAACTGCACGAATTGCAGCATTCATTCCAGGTGCGTCACCACCGCTGGTAAGGACACCAATGGTTTTTATCTTGTTTTCTGCCATCTTTTCTTCCTCCATCTTCTGAATCTATCTCATTTTTACTATACACATATCCGGGTATAGTTTAGCGCATTTCTATAAGTTTTTCAATCCTCTTTCTACAACTTTAACATTGGTTTTACCATATTTTTCGTACATATAGTTCAGCCATGAGTCCTGAATTTGTGCATGATATCCAACCGGAAGCTTCTTTATGGCCTTTACGTCTTTCAGGTAGATCACAACAGCACTGTCACCCGGTGAACGTCTGAGGTCTGCAAGCAGTTCCTGAGATTGCTGTGTGTAGCTTTCTTTATTGTCAAACTGTATCCAGATTTCCCTTGGCATATTGTCAAAGGGACGGATTTTTTCAAGGATCAGTTTACTGGCGCGATCGTCCTCTGCAGATACTCTGCCCTGAATAAATACTCTGCCTTCTTCATTCAGGAACTGCTGACTTTTCTCATAATCTCTGGGGAACACAACTACCTCCACTGTTCCTACCAGATCCTCCACTGTGAGGAATGCCATAACCTTATTATTCTTTGTATATTTGATGGTTTTATCCGTAATCATTCCACCGATAATTACTTTCTGACCATCCATGACTTTCGGAAGATTTGTTTCTTCATCCTGCTGAAAATCAGAGGTTTTCGCAGAAATGGTTTTCTCCATCATTTCCCGGTAATTTTCCAGAGGATGACCACTGAGGTAGATTCCCAGAACTTCCTTCTCATATCCCAGAAGTTCCTCTTTTCCGAATTCCTCCACATCGGGCATACGGATTTCAAATTCTTTCTTGTCCTCCTCGCTTACCAGATCAAAAAGACTCATCTGTCCGGCCAGTGAATTCTTCTTCTCCTGACTGATGTTGTCGGAAATCTTCTGATAAACCAGCATTTTCTGGCGGCGGTTACCATCCAGGCAATCCAGCGCACCTGCTTTGATAAAGTTTTCTACTGCACGCTTATTCATCTGCGGAGAGTTTCGTTCCATAAAATCCTTCAGGGAACGATATTGTCCGTTCTCTTCCCTCTCTCTTACCAGGCTTTCAATAACCGGACGTCCCACACTCTTTATAGCGGACAGACCATATCGGATCGCACCGTTATCTACAGAGAATCCGTACATTCCACAGTTCACATCCGGCGGCAGGATCTTAATCCCCATCTGTCTGCAGACCAAAATATATTCTGCAACCTTATTTGGAAAATCAATAACCGATGTCATAAGTGCAGCCATAAATTCTACAGGATAATAGTACTTCAGATAGGCTGTCTGGTAGGAAACAACTGCATAGGCTGCTGCATGGGACTTATTAAAGGCATATTTGGCGAAATCAATCATTTCATCATAGATTTTATTTGCCGTTGCCTCATCAATTCCATTTGCAATACAGCCTGGAACTCCCTCTGCTTCATTTCCGTAAACAAAGTTCTGGCGCTCCTTTTCCATGACAGAGGCCTTCTTTTTGGACATTGCACGGCGCACCAGGTCGCTTCGGCCCAGAGTATAACCTGCCAGGTTACGAACGATCTGCATAACCTGTTCCTGATAGACAATACACCCATAAGTAGGCTTCAGGATTGGCTCCAGCTGAGGGCAGTCGTAACGGATGGTATCCGGACGGTTTTTGCCCCGGATATACTGAGGGATAAAATCCATGGGGCCCGGGCGGTAAAGAGAAATTCCCGCGATCACATCTTCCAGACTCTGAGGCTTCAGTTCCTTCATGAAGTTTTTCATTCCCGCACTTTCAAGCTGAAATACACCATCAGAACGACCGGTGCCAAGGGAATCCAAAACCTTTTTATCATCATAATTAATCTTCTGCATATCCAGAGTCACTCCTGCATCCTTCTGGATCAGCTTTACTGCATTCTGGATCACAGTCAGAGTACGAAGTCCCAGGAAGTCCATTTTCAAAAGTCCCAATTCTTCCAGTGTTGTCATGGTAAACTGAGTGACAATAGACCCGTCTGATGCTCTGGAAAGCGGTACATATTCTGATACGTCCTTCTGGCTGATAACAACACCTGCCGCATGCATGGAGGTATGTCTGGGAAGTCCCTCCAGACGTCTTGCCATATCGATCAGATAATGAATTTCATCCTGCTCTTCATATGCTTTTTTCAGCTCAGGGTTCATAGTAAGGGCTTTATCTATAGTAATATTTAGTTCCTGCGGGATCATTTTCGCAATGGAATCCACCTGTGCATAAGGCATATCCAGTACACGGCCCACATCCCGGATCACACCACGGGCTGCCAGCGTACCAAAAGTAACGATCTGAACCACACAATCATCCCCATATTTACGGCGGACATATTCAATAACCTCCTGCCTTCTTTCGAAGCAGAAGTCAACGTCAATATCAGGCATAGATACTCGTTCCGGATTCAGAAATCGCTCAAAGAGCAGATCATAGCGAATAGGATCAAGCTGTGTGATGCCCAAGGTATAAGCAACCAGACTTCCCGCTGCAGAGCCACGTCCCGGTCCTACCATAATGTCATGATCGCGGGCATATTTAATAAAATCCCATACTATAAGGAAGTAATCCACGTAGCCCATATTTTTTATAGTAGATAATTCGTAATTCAGACGAGCTTTTAATTCCTCTGTAACCGGCTGATAACGTTCCTCCAGTCCCTCGAAGCATAGCTTGTTCAGATATTCCCAGGATGTAAGACCATCCGGCACATCGAATCTTGGAAGCTTGGTCACGCCAAATTCAATCTCAACATGACATCTCTGTGCAATCTTATGAGTATTCTCCAGGGCCTCCAAAGCATATGGGAAAAGTTCTGCCATTTCTTCCGGGGATTTCACATAATACTGGCCGCCCTCATAACGCATTCTGTCCTCGTCTGCCAGTTTCTTGTTTGTCTGCAGACAGAGAAGAATATCATGAGGATCAGCATCCTCCGCCCTTGTATAATGCACATCATTGGTTGCCACAAGGTCAATCCCTGTTTCTTCGTGCATACGGAGAAGTTCCTGATTTACCAGTCTCTGCGCAGGAATTCCATGATCCTGTAATTCCAAGAAGAAATTGCCTTTTCCAAAAATATCCTGATAACGAAGAGCTGCTGCCTTTGCATCCTCATACATGCCTCTCTGAAGATATCTGGCAACCTCACCTGCAAGGCAGGCACTTAAGGCAATAATCCCTTCATGGTACTCTTTTAATACCGCAAGATCTACTCGCGGTTTATAATAGAATCCTTCTGTAAAACCCTTGGACACAATTTTCATCAGATTTGCATAACCCTGATTATTCTCTGCCAGAAGAACCAGGTGGTAATATCTGTCTTCGCCGCTTCCTGCTTCACGGTCAAATCTGGAACCGGGAGCTACATATACCTCACATCCCAAAATAGGATTGATTCCCTCGGCCCTTGCTGCACGATAAAAATCAATCACACCGTACATGACTCCATGATCTGTGATCGCCGCACTGTCCATGCCAAGTTCTTTGACACGGGCTACATATTCTTTTATCTTATTGGAACCATCCAGCAGACTGTATTCTGTATGGACGTGAAGATGTGTAAACTCCAACTCTATTTCTCTCCTGTTCTAATATCTGCAATTTTATCGCAGCATATTTTTATAAATTTAACTGAATCAGGTAAGTCCCATGCTTCAATTGCGAAAAGCAATAATCATTGGGTGGGGACTTGCTTGTCTGTTACTATTTCGCGTAGATTCTCTTGTCCTTAATCTCTACTTTGCCTTCCTTCATCAGATGGCCAATGGCACGTTTAAATGCTCCCTTACTCAGACCAAATTCTCGCTGGATTACTTCCGGTGATGCCTTGTCATCAAATGGAAGAACACCTGCAAACTCATTGATCACTTCAAGGACATTCTCCGCATCCTCATTGATCTGCAGGTATGCCTTCTGGCGGTCTGTGACATTCATTTTTCCGTCTTCTTTTACTTCGCTGACACGCAGCTCCAGAATCTTGCCCGGGCGGTATTTTCCCTTGGCTTCTCTTGCAGGGATCAGTGCGGAATATTTATCATCAACTGCCACAAATACACCGAATCTGTCGCTGATCTCATAAACACGACCTTTCACCATATCTCCCACTACATAAGGAGTTCTGGTGGAAAGATAATGATAAACCTTCATAGTTGCGCAGAGACGACTGCTCTTGTCAATATAGAGTGCTACCAGCACATCTTCTCCCTCTCTTACTTTCAGAGTCTGTTCATGATATGGAAGCAGAAGGTCTTTCTCCAGTCCCCAGTCAAGGAATGCACCGATTCTTGTTACCTGAGAGACTTTCAGAACTGCTGTCTGGCCTACCTGAAGCTTCGGTTCTTTTGTTGTTGCAATAAGACGATCCTGAGAATCCTTGTAGATAAATGCTTCAATGCTGTCGCCTTCTTTTGTTCCTTCCGGAACCTGTCTGGACGGAAGAAGAACACGGTTCTTTGCATCTGCCTGCATATCCTCACCCAGATATACACCAAAATCTACGGACTTTACTACTGTTAATTTCTGTTTTTTTCCTAACTCAATCATATAATCTCCATTTCTGTTGTGATAGTATCTTTTTAAAGAAAATTAAAAATATACTATACTTTCATCATCCTCTGACATTAGCTTTATATTTCAGTATAACATAAATAATAAAGGCGGCACAATGCCGCCTTATTATTTTTTATTATCTTATTTTACGTTACTGTTCACTATAGATCAGGATGTATTTTATTCCAAATCGATTTCACATACACTCAGACAGATTCTTTATCGTGCATTATATATTCTGCATCCACTTGCACGCCAGTTCCATCCAGGACTGGCATTCTTTCTGTACACAGCCGCCGTCTTCGTGGCTTGTCTCTTCGTTTGCAAGACTTAAACCATGTCCGCCAACCGGATAAAGATGCATTTCTACCGGAATTTCAAATTTGCGCAACGCATTGAAGAACAACAGAGAATTCTCTACAGGAACACAATCATCTGTCACTGTATGCCACAGGAATGTGGTTGGTGTATCTTTAGATACCTGGAATTCCAGAGACTGTTCTTTTCTCTTATCAAGATCATTATAATCCTCTCCAAGCAGGCATTCAAAGGAACCTGTATGTGCAAACTCACCGGAAGTGATCACCGGATAACTTAAGATCATACCATTTGGTTTCACCATATCAGAAGTTACCCCAAGTGTCTGTGCAATAAAATCTTTCTTCCAGAAAACGCCAAGACTTGCTGCCAGATGACCACCTGCGGAAAAGCCCTGCAGAACAATTTTATTCGTATCAATATGAAACTCTGTAGCATTTTTTCTTAAAAAAGCAACAGACTTCGCAAGCTGCAAGAGTGCCAGTGGATATCTGGCAGGTTCTACGCTATAGCGCAGGATCACTGCATGATATCCCCTTACCAGATACTGCATGGCAATCGGTTCTGCTTCTCTGTCAGAAGTCATAGCATACCCGCCTCCCGGGCAGATCACAACTACCGGACGCTTTCTGTTGATATGCATTTCAATGGAATTATCCAGAAAATAAGTGTATAAATCTGCAGTTTCTTTATATCCGTCTACTGCAATTTCAATCTTCTTATAAATCATAAGTTCCTCCTGTATATTTCATCATTTTTTCCATTTCTACTCCCCATTCCGCTAATTTTTGGGGAATATTTACAGCTACTTTTCTCAGTTTTGTTTTGCCATCCTTTGCTGCCAGACGCTTATATAAATGTATATTTCCATCTGCATCAAGAACAATATAAAAACACTCTAAAATATGACCTGATCCTACAATTTCCCGTGTTGTATATATATATCCTGCTTTATTCTTTTTTCTTTTAGAAAAAACAATCCCTCTGCTTCTCCTGTCTCGGAAACTTGGAAAATAATCTTCACGTATAATTTCAAGTTCTTCCCATTTATACATTTTTTTGAAAAACAGATACGATATTTTGCAGCCTTCTTTACTTAATGTTACGACTTTTGAAGAGAAAAACAATAATGGTGCATCAATCAAAAACTCAAGAATCAATATTGGAATTCTTTCTCCCTCTTCAGCAGACAGCCCTGTCCAAATAAGCAGTACCGTAATAAGTATTACCATGGTTATCTGCAAAAAATCTCTGATCTTTATTACTTCTTGCTGATATTCTTTTAAATTTGTACAGTCTGCTCCTTTGCTTTGAATTTTTTTTCTTTGTTGCCTCCTCAATTCTATCATTTCATCATATTGTCTTTGTTTTTCTTCTTCTTTTATTCCCTCTCCTTTTTCTGCCTCCACTCCCCATTCCTTCATTTTTTCACGAACATTTACGTACATTTTTCTAATAACTTGCTTTTTTCCTTTTTCTAATTTATAAGAAAAAACATTGCCATGTTCATCAAAAGTAATGTAAAAACAATCTGAAAGCGGAAACGCATCAACGATCATCCTGGTAGTATATTTCTTTTTCTTCTTATTTACTGCATATTTGGAAAATACAATCCCCTGATAACGTATGCTCCCTCCTTTACCATATGTATACCAGACATCCTCTCTGATAACAGCAAGCTCTTCCCATTTATAATTTCTCTTCCAAAACAGCCAGGATACCGTACAGCCTTCTCTGCTCAGCACAACAGTTCTCATATAATACAAGATTAACAGCAACATTAATATTTCCACACTAAAAATTATAAATTCATATCCCTCTGTTCTTATTTCCTTTCTTTCCAGGAAAATCATCAGCATTCCTATGCCGAATACAAACGCTGATATAAATAATATCAGTATTATATGTGGATCTAATACTCTTATTTTTTCCTGCTGCTCTTTCATATGCATTTCCTCCGGTTGTCTGAAATCCTTACTGTTACTATTCCGGTATATCAACCTAATTTCTTGCATTTTCTTATGAGTTCATTATAAGGTAAATATATGTAATTGTTAAGGTGCAAAATAAAATGTTGCTGTCCCGTTTACTGCAAATTAAACGAACCATACAATATTAAAGTTCAGCTGTTATTATCTTTCAAGGATCATGACATCTTTTGCATTCATGCTAACGGTCTGCCCTGAAACGTTCTCCTCCTTCGATAAAGTTGCAGAAAATTGCCCGGACTTTCTGCAATATGGCAGAAGAATTTTCCTTGTTTCTTCTGCTACAAAAAATCTCCCGGATAAGAGAAGCGCTTACTCTTATCCGGGAGATTTTTTATATCTTTAACAAGTTCATATCTTTTATTTTCAGATCAGTGATTATTTATTTCCCTGTCCATAATATGCATTTGCACCATGTTTTCTGAAGTAGTGCTTATCCTGCAGATCCTGTGGTGCAGGTTTTACCTGTGGATTGATCAGCTCACAGCGGGATGCCATCTTGGCAACTTCCTCAAGAACAACTGCATTATGTACTGCTTCATGAGCATCCTTACCCCATGCAAATGGTCCATGGTTTTTGCAAAGTACTGCAGGTACTGCTTCATAATCTTTGTCCTTAAACAGGTCTACGATCAGAAGTCCTGTGTTTTTCTCATATTCTTCAAATTCCTTGCCTTCCAGGCAGCGTGCACATGGAACTTCACCATAAATATAATCTGCATGTGTGGTTCCATAACATGGGATTGATCTTCCGGCCTGTGCCCAGCTTGTTGCCCATGAAGAATGTGTATGTACAACTCCTCCGATATTCGGGAATGCTTTGTACAGTTCTACATGAGTTGCTGTATCAGAAGATGGATTGTATTTTCCTTCTACCTTATTTCCATTCAGGTCTACAACAACCATATCATCCGGTGTCAGCAGATCATAATCAACCCCACTTGGTTTGATGACAAAAAGTCCTGATTCTCTGTCGATTCCGCTTACATTTCCCCATGTAAATGTAACAAGTCCGTATTTTGGAAGATCCATGTTTGCTTTGTAAACTTCCTCTTTTAATTTCTCCAGCATGATTCGTACCTCTCCTTTTGCTTTTCAGATATTCTTTTACAACAGCTTTCAGATGTTCCGGCTTTTTTCTGCATATCCCACCCGGAAAATCTCTTAATATCTGTATTATAGCACTTGTACGGTACATGTACCAACTTGTATGTTGATTATTTTACTGTTTCTCATACAAAAACTCTTCAGGCAGACTTACCTTGAAATCTTTTGCAAGTGAACGGAAATTGTCCGGTGTAATAGTCTGAAGTTTATTTGGAGTCATAGAAAGAATCTTCACCAGGATCTCTGCAGATTTTTCTACCGTATGGAGCAGACCAAATGTCAGGTCAAAATCTTCACCTGAGCAGAACATTCCATGATGTGCCCAGATAACAACATCATATTTCTTCATTAATTCTGCTGTTTTTATGGCAATTTCTCTTCCACCCGGTACCATCCAGCCGACAACACCTACGCCGTCCGGGAATACAACCGGACACTCTGTAGCAGATTCCCATAACTCTCTTGTAAAGATCTTATCATCCAGTGGCAGAACAAATGTCAGAGCAATTGTATTTGTCGTATGTGCATGATAAATAACACGATGTTTTCCGTTTGTCAGTTTCTTCTTCACTTCATGATTCATCAGATGAGTCGGAAGCTCACTGGTAGGTCTGCCGCCCTCAACCAGGCCCCAGCGGATTCTGTAATTCATTCCTGTCTCATCCAGTTCAATGATCGCAAGACATACTTCCGGATCCACGATAATATTTCTGAAATATTTACCGCTTCCCGTTACAAGGAAAAACTCTCCTGCTAATCCCGGAACCTCTACCCCGATCGGTATCCATTCTCCAGGTGTATTCAGACGGGGACGGATCATCTCTACTTCCTCCGGTTTCAGACGATAGCTTAAGTTTCCGCCGTTTCTCTCATGCCATCCCTGAAGATAACCGTCATTTGCCATTTTGATAAATCCCTGTACAAATTTAGATTCCAGAATTTTCATAATATATATACCCTCCGCTTTTTGTGGTTTTATGTTGTTTGTTTTTAACAATATATTGTTTCTTGTTGTTTATGAATGTATTATATATTGTTTCTTGTTGTTTGTAAATAATTTATTCAAAAAATCTCTCACAAAACCACACATCAATTCCGAAATATCTTTGTCAATTCTGTCCTGCTATTCATCCTGTTCAGAAGATTTTTACCGTTATTTTTGCTGAAATTCTATAATTGCGTATGCTTTTCCGTCTGTATCATCAAGCGATACAATCACCTTTCCTGTTTCTGCTTTTGCTTTCGGGCAGATTATATCTCCAAGTTTTGCCTGCATCTTATACTCTGCACGCATCTGGTATACTTTGAAATCTTCCGGCAGGAAATCTTCTGCCATACAGATATACTGACAGTTGTTTACATGATGATTAGTGTCAAGATGATGCTTCTGCACTGTGAATGATTCCTGTGAAGTCATGTCATCCGGAAGTTTGATTTTCCTCGGTGCATAATCCATTTCCAGCTTTTCGCCGAGTATGTAATTGTCTGTATCTGCAGGTGTCAGTCTCACCGGAATCCCTGTACTGATGGCCAGATGTGTCCAGTTGGAGTTCGCCCAGGCAAGCTTCTTCCCATCCATTGTTTCTATGGTGAAATTACGCATACCCATGAATCCTTTGAAATTATAAGGTGCTGTCGTGATCCTGATTTCCGTTCCCATAGCAGGATATTCATCCACAATTACCTGCCAGGAAGAAAGAACCCACGCTCTGTCTCTTGCCTTCAGCACGTCTCCTCCAAGCCCGACCGACTCCGCATGAAATGTACAGCAATCCTGAAAATAATTCAAAACACCCGGTAATGTCAGTTTGCCGTTCTCACCTGTCTCACTGTATCTGACTCTGCTGTTAAAACTGTAATTCATTTTTTATGTCCCCTTTTCTTATGTCGCTATGATTTTTTAATATACTTCTTTTCTATTATTATAACAAGCCAAAAGTATAAGGCATAAAACAGTTTTTTATAAACTGTTTTATGCCTTATCTTTGTTCTACCTTATATCACTTACTTCAATTCTTTGCCGCAAATGTGATCATCACCTTAAACAGATCCCCATCCAGGTATAGCTTAAACTCACCTCCCTGCAGCTCTGTCAGGCTCTTTGCGATAGAGAGTCCCAGTCCGCTTCCTTCTGTATTTCTCGCCACATCTCCTCTGATAAACCGTTCTGTCAGTTCATCCGCAGAGATATTCAAAGGCTGTGCTGAAATATTTTTCAGGGAAAAGGTTACTTTTTTATTTCTGTTGCTGATCTCTGCGTAAACTCTGGTGCCCTCCATTGCGTACTTCACAACATTGCCGAATACGTTTTCCAGAACACGCCACATTCTCTGGCCGTCTGCGTAAATAATGGACGGTTCGTCTGTGAAATGTACCATCATAGTCAGGTTCTTCTCCTGGAATTTCTCTTCAAATTCTCCGATCACCTGCTGCACCATTTCCACAAAATCAATATCATTCATCTCCAGTTTGATGTTTCCGGTGCTTGCCTTGGATGCCTCTACCACATCCTCTGTGAGCACCTTCAGTCTCTGGGATTTCTCATCCAGGATGCGAAGATATTCCTGTATTTTCGGATCTGTCGGGTTCTCACGTTTCATCAAATCTACATAATTAATAATGGAAGTCAAAGGTGTTTTCAGATCATGGGAAACATTTGTGATCAGCTCTGTCTGCATTCTTTCCTTTTTCAGGCTGTTCTCCACAGCAGCATCCAGACCACTGCCAATATTGTTAATATATTCTGCCATCACCTTCTGTTTTCCTGTAAGTGTATCTGTTTTGATCTTATATTGCAGTTCTCCATCGCTTATTTTCTTCAGACCATCCATAATAAGATCCAGCCCATCCGCTTTTCTGATGGCGAAAATCATAACAGCCACATCTACAGCCATCAATGCCAGCAGAAATACTCCTGCACCACTGAATACGCAGCCGATGATCAGGAACTGCAAAAATAAAAATGCACCTCCCACAAGCAGAACTTTTATTTTTTCTGCTGTATTTCTGGAAAAAGCTCTGGCAAAATCAGCAAGCTTCCCACTGCATTTTCCAATCCATTTCAGAACTTTTCTAATCAGACTGTTTTTCCATAAGGTTCCTGCCTTTATTCTTCTTACCAGGCTGAGATATCCGATCAGAAACCATGCCATTGTATAAGTCCCACATATGAGACAGATAACAATCACTGTCACTACTACATGACTGTAACCCAATGATGAGTTGGCGATCAAGGTTCCCGATATGATCGTTCCTGCCAGCCATATACCGATTACTGTTCCTGCCGCAATTTCTGTATACCATCTGTCAAATCCATTCAGATGTATTTCTTCATCCTCTGGTCTCCTTCCTGCTGTCACAGTCAGCCACACCATACCGATCAGCCAGAGCACACTTCCGAAGATTGCTCCTGCCAGCATCGGAAACATAAGCTTTGAATATGTCTCATAGTTCTCTGCCTCATCAGCCATGGAATCTGCCACAGAAAATTTCGTATCAACCGAAACTGCAAATACAAAATCCTTTGTGTCAAAGCTCTGATCAATGGTATGATTCCACACCTGCAGATCTGCACCCGGAATATTTGTAACACACTCACTTAATTCCGGGTAAACAACTGCATATGCTTTTTCCTTAAATATTTTCTCAAGGTTCTGCTCCAGCTGTGCGTAACTGCTGTACGCTTTTTTATTTGTATAGATTGTCTGTGTTTCTTTATCTGCGAAAAGATATGTGAGGTTGGTACTCCCTTCGGTATAGTCTCCCACGCTGTGAAAGACGGATGCCAGTGATGTTTCATAATCATTGAACTGTTCATCTGACTGTATGGCACGGATGCAGTCCAGAAGTGTGAATAACTCCTTATATGCATCCTCCAGTCTCCCATTCCATTCCGTGCTTTTGTTTACCGCATCCAGGATATTCTCAGCTCCCTGTGGTGCAAATTTCTCGTCCAGCTGACTCAGTTCTACGAAAAAACATCCCGGATATTCTGTGTTTGTTCTGGTATCCGTAACGTTGCCGATATTCTCTGATTGTGAGGTATATCTGTAATAAAGTTCATCTGCTACGGTATCCAGTTTCTCGGACTCGGTCTTTGATTCGAAATCATCTTCTTCAAGAAAATCTGTATTGTAATTAATTTTCAGTGTTCCATCTGCCACCATCTTTTTAAAGTCAGTCCGATAAAAATAGTGGCTGGTTCCGTCAGAAGATTCACATCTTATGACCTGTGAATCTTCGTCATAAACACCTTCATAATAGTTTGCCTCCCAGTCTTTTCCCCACTCCAGAAGATCACTTACAGAGTACGCAAGCCCGGAAGTATTTTTCAGAGAAAGGTCTCTGATGGAATCACGGGTGTTTCCTTTTTCCTCAAATTCTGCCAGATCAATCACTGCCGATGAACCAGCATTTTTCAGATAGTTAATGTCATCCTGCGCTGCCAGACTGACCAGAATATCTGATCCTCTGTTGCTGACCTGTTTCTCAAATGCTTCTGATTCTGTGTAACTTTTGCCTCTGTCATCCAGGCGGATTCCAGTCTGATAGATCATCACAAACATAGCTGCACAGACTGCTGCTGCAACTGCTGCCAGATGCGCGATCACGATCCAGATTGCCTTGACAGAACTGCTTCTGTATCCTTTTCCCTTCATAATGTTTGTCCCTTTCCTTTTTTATTTAATTTATTACTTTGTCAAGCGGATATTCGCAATCCGCTTTGCTACTTGCTCATAACCAAATAACTGCTTCGCAGTTTATCAGAATGCGCTTGCACGCCTCCTGATACAAGCAAGTCCCCACCCACTGCTTATTGCTTTTCGCAATTGAAGCAGGGGACTTACTTGATTTGGTTAAATTTTTTCCACCTTATATCCAAGCCCCCACACAACCTTCAGGTATCTTGGCTCCCTTGGATTAATCTCAATTTTTTCTCTGATATGCCGGATATGCACTGCCACCGTATTATCTGCAGCAACTGCTTCCTCATTCCAGATGTTTTCGTAAATCTGATTAATGGAAAATACCCTTCCCTGATTCTTCATCAGCAGAAGCAGGATATTGTACTCAATGGGTGTCAGCTTCACCACATCACCGTCCACCCTGACTTCCTTCAGGTCATCGTTTATGCTCAGACCTCCTGTCTCGTAGATATGAGCATTCTCCACAGGTATTGCTGCTCCCAGCCTTGTATATCTTCGAAGCTGTGATTTCACCCTTGCCACAAGTTCCAGGGGATTAAAGGGCTTGGTTACATAATCATCTGCCCCTACATTTAATCCAAGGATCTTATCTGCATCCTCTGATTTCGCAGAAAGAATAATGATCGGAAGAGGATTCTCTTCCCTTATCTTCAAAGTAGCCCGGATGCCATCCAGCTTCGGCATCATAATATCTATGATCAGCAGATCCACCGGCTGACTGCGCAGTATATTGATTGCTTCCAAACCATCATATGCTTTAAAAATCACATACCCTTCCTGCTCCAGATAAATACTGATTGCCTCTACAATGTCTTTATCATCATCGCAGACCAGAATATTCGCCACTTTATACACCTCCCTCATCATCCGAAATGCCTGTCTGAAATCTCTCATGTACAGACATCCCGGCTTCTTATTTTGTATTTCTGATATTAGAATAATCGAAGCTTCTTAATATGAAAGGGACAAATTCTTAAGATTTTCTTATGATTATTCACTTTTCGCAGTCAAAATATCAGGCTGTTAATCTGTCACTTTTATCAGGCTCCTATTTTCATCCAATTCTTCTATTCGTTCTGCTGTATACATTTTTTATCTCATCTTTTCTCTTTTTCTGACAGTCAATAATAGACTGAAAATCATTATATCATTTCACATATATTACTTCTATAGAATATTCTCTTCTGTTTCCCATTTCCACACCCATCACTGTTTATTCCATTCTCCATAACTCACAACCAATCTATAGCAACCCTCGTAAATAATACTTCCATCAATGCACCAGGGGATCATCGTTATATGTTTTTTGGTATTTTATTAACAATCTTCATACATATCGCATAATTTTTTATTGATTTTGTACAATATTATTTATTTTTCGGCAAAACAATGCTACAATGTTTTACAAGATTAGAGCGTGTCTGAAAAAGGTTTTCTGCAAGATGTGCGTTACAATTTGTGGTATATTTTGCCCGGATGAGGGCGCCGTAGCGGGCTACGGCAACTGAATTCGGGTGAAATATCCCGCAAAGTGGGGCGTGCAGATTGCGGGAATGATTTTTCAGACACACTCTAGTGTACTGATTTATAACTGTTCAATGGTCTGCTAACCGCAAAGCTACTGAACAGTTACACGTTTTTTTTCAACGAGGGAGGTATTCTTATGAATCTGGAAAACATGACAAAAATCTACGCCCGTGGTGACAGCCGCATTCAGCTGAAGGTAATTCCCGGACATTTCGTCACATCTCAGTCACATATCACTCACTATCTGGATCTTACAACTATGAAATCCAGAACTGCCGAAGCGCAGAATATTGCTCACGAACTGGCTGCTAATTATGAAGTATCTACTCCTGTTGATACCATTATCTGTATGGACGGACTGGAAGTAATTGGCGCATATCTTTCTGAAGAACTTACCAAAGCCGGCATTTTTTCCCTGAATGCTCATCAGACGATCTACGTGATTACTCCTGAATCCAGCAATTCCGGACAGATTATCTTCCGTGATAATTTTCAGCCAATGATCAAGGGCAAAAATGTACTGATCCTCAATGGTTCGATTACCACAGGCTCTACTTTGTCCAAAGCAATCGAGAGCATTCTGTATTACGGAGGCACTATCAGAGGTATCGCAGCCATATTCAGCAGAGTAGACAGCGTGGCTTCTCTCCCTGTATATTCTATTTTTAACACCAAAGATATACCGGACTATCATTCCTATTCATCTACAAAATGTCCAATGTGTCAGAGGCAGCAGAAAATCGATGCCATTGTCAGCAGCTACGGATATTCAGCTCTGTAAATCTTCGAAGTATTTTATAAAGAAATTGTTACCAGAATTGATGACTTTGTCTGGGGACCGGTGATGCTGATCCTGTTGGTCGGAACCGGTATCTTCCTGACTGTGCGCACCAGATTTCTTACATGGCGTAACCTTGGCTATGCACTGAAAAGCACACTCAGCAAGGAAGCCCGCACCAAGAGCCGCGGACAGGGAGATGTATCACCTTTTTCCGCACTGACAACCGCACTGGCAGCCACCATCAGTACCGGAAATATCGTCGGTGTTGCCACAGCCATGGTTTCCGGTGGTCCCGGAGCTCTGGTATGGAACTTCTCCGATATCGCCAACGCACTGATGGCTATCCCGAACCTGATCTGCATGCTCCTGTTAAGCGGCGAGATTGCCAAAGATGTAAAAGAATTCCAGCCGGAGATTAAAAAATAGTTACCCACATCATTCTTTTTATCATCCTGAAGTAAAATGCAGCCAGAACCTTGTTCCGTCAGGTTCTGGCTACATTTTACAGAAATCTTGTACGCCGGGTACAAATAAACACTTACTTTATTGATGGCATACTTCCATATACTGTTTTACATCTGAAGCGATTGATATATATGGTGTTCCATATGGGATCCAGGTTGACTGAAAAGCATGATATACATCTGATTTTCCCGGCCATACGGTTCCTATCACATTATTATTTTCATCTAACTGATGAAACCAGGAACCATTTTTATGATCCAATACCTTATCATCCAGGTATCTCATAAACTCTTCATAATCTTTTGCATATTTCTGCTTATGAGTTATATGCCATAAGACTGCTGATGTATTGATTGCCTCTGCCAATGTCCAATGCATTCTGTCATGAACAACAGGTTTTCCATCCCAGTCAGTCGTATACACAATTCCAGGATTTCCATCCACATTCCAGGAATCTTCAACTGCTCTGTTGTAGAGTTTCTCTGCAGCTTTTAAATATACTTCTGCAGAATCAGGGGTATCTTTATAAGAAGAATATGCCCACTGCACGATCAATCTGGCCCACTCAATTCCATGGCCCGGTGTTGCTCCATAAGGTTTAAAACGATCAGCAGGACATTCTTTATTGCAATCAAGATCAGCTTTCCATTCCTTTGTAAAATGTTCAGGTATTCTCCAGTCATTTGCGCTTGCCCATCCAATAACATGATCTATAATTCTTCCTGCACGTATTCTGTACTTTTCTTCTTTTATTGCATCTGCTACTGCCAGAAACGCTTCTACTGTATGCATATTCGCGTTAAGACCGCGATAATCATCAAGAACTGTAAATTCTGTATTCCAGGTATCATAAGTAAGTCCCTGTTTTTCATCCCAGAACCGTTTATCAAATAATTCCAATGCATCTTTAAGCAGAGTTTCTGCATCTTTTTCTCCTGCCAGCAAAGCAGAAGACGCAGCCAGAAGAACAAATGCATGAGCATAACACTGTTTATCTGGCAGGAATTTATTATCCGGTGTAATTCCCGGATACCATCCTCCATTTTCACGATCTTTCAGTTCTTCCAGTAATCCATGTACAGCACCATGGACCAGTGCCGGACTTTCTTTATCCCCAAGCATGATTCCCATACTATATACATGGACCATACGGCATGTGATCCATGTTTCTCTGTTTCTGTCTTTCCATGGTGTTCCATCATCCCCAAGGAAATAAGCACTTCCTCCCGGTGATAAAAATCCTTTTCCAAAATTTAAAAGATTTTTCTGCAATTCACCTAAGAACATTTTATTTTCTTCTGTATCTATCTGATATTTTTTACCCGAATTTTCCATCTTAATCTTACCTTTCACTTCCAAAAAATTTCAGTTTCTCTTATAGCACAAAAAAGCACCTCATACCGAGGTGCCTCATGTAGCAGGGCTACAAGGATTCGAACCTTGAACTGACGGAGTCAGAGTCCGTCAGAACATGCGTCAGAATCCCTGTAAATTCAGGCTTCCTCGCCTTATAATTTTTTAAATTGACCTATAAATTGACCTATCAGATTTCTTATACTGATACAGGTGTTTTCATCTGTTCTGCAATTTCCTTGATTCTGTCAATTCCATATGATTAGCTCCTATTAGGAAAACACACTGTCAAAGGGGTATGTAGCGGGGGTTAGCCCGCTACTGCGGGTTTTGTGGTGTTGATTTCAATGTATTCTGCTATGCGTCTAAATTCATCCGCAAACTTAAATCTCACACTAATGTTTCCATTCTCATAAACCTTGATATGGTCGATCAGCTCAACGAGAAGTTCCCGGGAAAGCTGGTCGATATTTTGATGTTTTGTAAATGCCACCAATGCGGGATGTTCACTCTTTACACCGTTTGCCAGTTCCGCCCGTTCAGCGTTCAGCCGGGCCAGCACATCCGTAAGAGCGATGGTTTGTCGTTCATAATCGGCTTTCATATCCCGGTAGTCCTGCTGGGTAATTTCCCCGTCTTTCCAGTCTTGATAAAGGGACTGCTTGTAGCGGCTGATTTTTGCCAGTTCCCGCTCTTTCGCAGCAATCAGTTCTTCCAAGCGGATGGACTGGCTCTTTTTGACCGGGGCGGTGTTAATACGGGCAATCATTTCCGAGTATGAAACAGCCAGATGGATTTGCTGTTGTACTGCAAAGAGGACAGCGGCCTCCAGACGGTTATGCTTGATTGAGTGCATTGTGCAGGCTGTCCGGGAGCGGTTCTTGTAGGTGGAGCAGGCATAGTACACATTATTGTTGTTGCCTACGCTCCGGGTAATTGCCCGCCCGCAGTCAGCACATTTCAGAAAACCGCTGAACAGGTGGACTTCCCGGCCTTTTGGAGAAGTACGGGTATCCCGCTGTAAAAGGGCCTGTACCTTATCAAAGGTTTCATAATCAATGATTGCCTCATGCGTACCAGCTACTTCCACCCATTCTTCACGGGGAACGCTTTCAACCTCGTGTACCTTATAGCTTTTTACCCGACTGCGGCCCTGCGCCAAATCCCCGGTATAGGTGGGGTTCGTAAGAATGGAGTGGATCATGCGGGCTCCCCACATGGGATCGTCATATCCTCTTGTTGAAACAGGTATGCCCTTTTGCAGTTTATAAGCTGAGGGGCTGGGTACGCCGTGTTCATTCAGATACAAAGCGATGGCCCGTTTCGATGTCCCTTTTAGAAACAAAGAGAAAATCAGTTTGACGATTTCAGCGGCATCGGGGTCGATGATCAACTGGTGCTTGTCCTTTGGGTACTTTACATATCCATAAGGAGCAAATGCGCCGATGTACTGCCCGTTGCGCCTCTTATAGTCAAATACCTGGCGAATTTTCTTTGAGGTCTGGTAGCAGTATTGATCGTTCATTACATTCGTAATCGGGACGATAATACTGGAAACGCTGTCCGGGTTGAGATAGCTGTCCACATTTTCAGCAAGACTGATAAAACGGACACCCATTTGCACAAACAGGTTATCAATCAGACTTCCCGCATCACTGTAATTTCTTGCAAAACGGGAAAGGTCTTTTACTACCACGCAGTTGATTTTCCCGCTCATTACATCGGAAAGGAGCCGCTGGAAATTTTCCCGGTTGGCGTCCGTTCCTGTGTGTCCATCGTCTACATATTCGGAAACACTTTCAAATTCTCCGATATGCTTCTGATAAAAGTCATTGAGCAGATCACGCTGGTTGATGACGCTGTTGCTGTCGTCCTTTCCCTTTTTCAAGTCCTCCTTGGAAAGCCGGATGTATTCGCCCAGCCGCCAGCGGCGGACGGTATAAGAGGGAGAGAAACTCTGT
This sequence comes from Blautia sp. Marseille-P2398, assembly GCF_964240315.1. Taxonomy (NCBI): domain Bacteria; kingdom Bacillati; phylum Bacillota; class Clostridia; order Lachnospirales; family Lachnospiraceae; genus Blautia; species Blautia sp. Marseille-P2398. Next base: position 52,000 of record NZ_CAXSTD010000010.1, on the reverse strand, counting down.
TGCAATCCTCTGTTTTTTGTTCGTGCCATTGTTCCTCCTTCCCTATCACATTACATCTATATTATACCTCTGCCCGGGCGGGACAACAAGGATGCCTCCGCCTCGGGACACTTTGTCTCGAAGTAGTAACGGGCCATAACCGAAGTTACAGCCCGCTTTTTTGCCGGAGCAGGAAGTCCGTCAGCGTGTCCTGCAAGGACGGCCCGCTTTCCGCAAATTCAATTTTTACACCGATCCCGCCGATGCAAAAGCAGTATGGATTTTCTACCGCCTGCAAAAACAGAGCGATCCGCTCCTCTCGGGGGAGAGAGGTGTCAAAGGCCATACCGCTCACATCCGGCAGGGACTCGGGAGCCACTGCGCCGATGTCAACGCTTTTCATTTGTTCCAGTTCCTTTGCCGTTAATCTCACGGTAAAACCTCCTTATCAAAAATAGGATACGCCTCCCGCATATCGTGGGGAAACGCAAGAGGGCAGCACCCAAACGATGCTGCCCTCTTGCCTCACTCCATGTAAGTATAAAATAGAGAACGCCGCTCCCATTTTCTTGCCCTGTCCAAAGACAACCATGCTCAGAGCGGCGTTCCCTCGCAGATAAGAGGGCGGCCCGGAGGGACAGGCGGCCAGCCTGTCCTATGCCGGATCGTGGCCGTGGGTTGGCCCGGCCCAGTTGCGGCGTTGGTGTTGTTCGCTCGTTCTTCCAAAGAAAAAGTCATAGCGCACCCGCCGCCCGGCTCCCCGGACTATGCCCGGGGCCGCCGCTGTTTATCTGCGGAAAGAAGAATATCCCCTTTCATAAACCGAGACATTTTTTCATCATTTCCAAGTGGGGAAAATGAAAAAATCAAAAAGTTTTTTTCATACGCTCAAGGCCACGCTTGATCGACTGGCGGACAGACTCCTCATGTACGCCCTCGGCCTCGGCAATTTCCTTGATGCTCTTTCCAAGAATGATGTGGGCATCAATCCTGCGGCCCTGGATCTCCGGCAAAGAGTTGAGTGCGTTCCACAGACGGATGAACAGCTCCATGCGCTCCAGAAGCTCCTGGGGCGTTGGCTCATGCAGGCAGGCGGAATATTCGATCCCGTCATCGCAGTCCAGAGAATACTGCGCCTTATGCCGGGAGAGCCGCCGCTGGTAGGCCATTTCGTGCCGGGCATCGGACACAAACACTTCGGCTACCTCGTCAGAAACCTCAATAAACTGATCCTGTGTGTACCAATAATAAAAATCCTTCAGATTGATTGTAGTCATAAATAAACCTCCGTTTCGGTGTTGGGTGGATGAGTGACCGAAACGGGGCTCGGTGGGGAGCGGCATCCCGGGGAGCCGCCCCGCACCTCGGGACAATTTGTCTCGAAGTACAAAAAAGCGCCCGCACAGCAAGACACTATGCAGACGCATGAAATTACATTATCATAATTGTACTGATATATTGTACCTTCATAGCCAGACTGTCCCGGAGGGGGAGCTACGCTTTTTTTAGCTGGTGAAGGTCATGGGAATTGTGAGAAAGTAAGATGGACACGGCGACACCCTCCTATGGGCCGCCGTGGGGTTACTGGATATCCAAAGAGAAACGGCGGCTCTGAAAATCAAAGCCGCCGTTTCAAATGGGCGTGTCAAATTGTCTGCTCTACGACGGCTTTTTTTCTTTTGCCGTCGTCCGGCAGATAGATGGTTTGTTTAGTTATGGCTTGCATTACCTATGGGCTGATTTCCAGACATTCCGGCCTGTGTATGCTCGTCAAATTCCTCTTGACTGTATTTCTCAATGCCAGTTAATGTTCCGTGATGTTCGCTGTTCAAGTGGCCGTAATCACGAACGGTATAAATGTCTATTGTGCCAACACCACTTCCAAGCGTTCTCATTTCGCCTCGGAATTTTCCGCTGGTGAGGCTTTCACCATTAGAAGTAAGAACATCCCGGAAATAGCGGACTTCCTCACCATTGAAATACCACTGATCTTTTTCGGCATCATAGGTTACTCCAAATGCCTCATACTCTGCAACGAGCTTTGCAGTTTCGCTATCTTCAAGCGGCGTTCCTGCCATAGCAACGGATGTGCTGTTTTTCAACGCCTCAATATCCCGTGCGTCAAATTCCTGCTGGGTAAACTCTTTTAAGCCAATCAGTTTACCCGCCGGATCAACGGAGCCGTCAGCCGCTTTTGAAAAGCTCTCTAAATCCCGTACAGCATACACATCTACTGTGCCGTTCTCATTTAGAAAATCAATACCGGCGGTTTCGTTGTTACTGATGGGATAATAGTCCTCAAACCAGCGAACCAAATTCCCGTTATAGGTAAGTTCATCTTTGACCGCGTCATAGGTCATCCCGTATTGTTCATAAGGTGCAAACATTTTTTCTTTGTCTGCGGCGGAGAGTGCCGAGCTGTCCTCGCTGTTTCCCAGCGCCTCAGAACCGCCAAGAGGTTGACTGATTTCTTCCTTGATAACGGGATTACCTTGTTCCTGGCTGTTCTGTGGTGTCGTACTGCATCCAGCCAAACAGCCTAACAAGAGCATGGACGCAGCGCATAATGCCATTCTTCTCATAGTGTTTACCAATCCTTTCTTTGAATGTACCCCAAGTATAGCAAAGCATTTTGGGATACCTTTGGGATTAGTTTGTGATTTATGTGTAGTTAAAAAAAGCGGCAGGTTGTTCACCTGCCGCTGATTGTCCGCTAAATCGTGAAGAAGAATTTAACACCGTTTTCTGTGTTGCAAGCCTCACAATAGCTGTTATGTTGTTGTAAAATTCTTTGAACCATATAAAGCCCTAAGCCGCTACCGCCTGTTCTTCTACTGCGGGATTGCTCCATACGATAAAAAGCGTCAAACAATTTGGGAATATCATCTTCTGGTATATGTGTACCTGTGTTCTCTACGGAGAACAAAAAGCGTCCGTTGGTATTTTGTAAAATAATATCAACGCTTGCTCCATGCGGCGAATACTTTACAGCATTTGAAATCAAATTGGAGAACACCTTTTCAATCAGTAATTTGTTCCCATTGATAAAAGCGGGAGACTGTATATCAAGATGTATTTGTAGCTCTTTTGTTGCCACTAAATCATCAATCTCCCTCAAATAGCCATGTATCATGGGAGCGCAATCAAAATGCTCCATTTTGAAATCGACATTGGTTTCCAGCCTTGAAATCGTTAATATTTCCTGCACCATCGTTTCAAGCGTAGCTGCAACTTCCAAGGATCGGGCAAGATACTTTTCGTGGTCTTTATATGCCCCTATACCCAATAGCATCCCCTCTAATTGACCTTTGATAATGGTGATAGGGGTTTTCAGTTCATGGGAAGCGGAAGAAAAGAAATCCTGTTGTGCCCGTTCCAGCGCCTTTTGATGTTCAATATCCTTTTGGAGCTGGAGATTTGCACTTTGCAACTCCTCCAAGGTAGCAGATAGTTTCCGGGACAGCGTATTCAAGCTATTCTCCAGTACACCCAGCTCGTCAGAACGGCGTTCCTCAAGTTGCCATTCCAGCCGCATATCAGACATTTCTTTAGAAATCCGACTGATTTTTAATACCGGGTTTGTAATAATACGAGAATACACCCAAGCAGTTGCCAACGATACAAGGAGAATAACGCAAAACAAAATCGGTAATACGCTTACAAATGATTGCCGCAGTTCTGCGATTTGAGAGGCTTCTCCATAAACTGTTAAAATATATTGGCTATTATCATCTGCAAATGAGAAGTAATAGCTGTTGGATATAATCGGCGCACTTTCATAAGATGCTCCGCCAAGAGCCTCCCCGGTGATCCCATCGTTAAAGCTATTTTGGTTAGACGGTGTTTCCACCAGAACACCATCAGCAGTATAAAGCTCCACCATGCTAATTGTCGTGTTTTGAAGAAACTGATCAAAAAGTCCGCCGCTATCCTGCATACGGATATGTTCTAATTCATAAATAAAGTCGCTTGTCTGTTCATCTAATGCCGCATTGAGATTGTTAGAATAGGTTTGAGGCATATACCAAGCCAAAACGCCATAGACAAGAAAGCTCACGCAGAGCAAAACTGCCACAGTCAGAATAAAGACTTTAGCAAACAGACTGCCTTTAATTCTCTTTATCAACTTTATATCCCACCCCTCTGATTGTTTGAATGAAATCTATTCCCAATTTTTTTCGTAGATTTTTGATATGGGTATCAACAACACGCTCGTCCCCATAAAAATCATATCGCCACAGCTTATCCAACAAGTTCTGCCGGGTCAATATCCGGCCCTGATGGGTCAGCAGTTCCCGCAGTATTTCAAATTCCTTTTGTGTCAGTTCAAAATTAGCTCCGTCCACGGTGGCGGTGTAGCTGTCACAGTTCAAAAGCAAATTGCCATAAGTAATGATTTGATACTTTTCATCTGTTTCCCGGTTACTGCGCCGAAGTACAGCCGCAATTTTGCGGAGCAGGACAGGCATAGAAAACGGTTTTGTGATGTAGTCATCCACCTGCAAATCCAATCCTTTAATCTGATCTTCTTCTCCGCTTAATGCGGTTAGCATAATGATAGGAACATCAGATTGCTTGCGTATCAATTCACAGACACCGTAACCGTCAATTTTGGGGAGCATAATGTCCAATACAATCAAGTCATATCGTTGGCCTGCAAATAAAGAGAGTGCCTCGACACCATCATTTGCAACAGCTACTTCATATCCTGCTTCTTGTAAAAAATTCTGTAAAAGTTCTTGAATATCAAAATCGTCCTCAACGACTAAAATTCTTTGCATGGTAACACCTCCAAAGATAGCGTATCATAGATTTTTGTGATTAAAGTGTAGTTTTCAAATTTTCTTTCTGTTATTATACCTTGGCCGTGTAACATCGGCAACCTTGTCAGCGGACAATAAAATACTACCAAAACATAAAACTGTGTTTCGTTCTCATAGTCAAACCCGAAATGTAAAATAATATAGGGGTGATATGAGAATGTACCAAGACACCAGGCGGCTTGACTTCCACGCATTAGGCCGGGAGATCAAGCGCAAGAGGGAGGCGAAAGGCTGGACACAGGAATACCTTGCACAGCTCGTAGATCGTACCCCTCGTTCCATCATGTATTTTGAGAACCGGGGCCAGCATCCGAGCCTGAACACCTTTTACCAAATCGTCACCCTGTTGGACATTTCCGTAGACCAATTCTTTTATCCTGACAGGCAGAACGGCGAAAGCGACTGCCGCCAGCATATTGACAGGCTACTCAATACAATGGACGAAAAGGAATTGACGGTCATGGAGGCCACAGCAGAGGGACTACAAAAAGCCAGAGAAACGGAGGTCAAGTAAGAGGGCCTTCGTTTTTCTCGTTTTTAGGGGGCTTTTCGGGGGTGCCGCTAAATGGCAAGCAATTCGGGTGTGGCCACACTCCGAAATTTTTGCTGGCCGCAGGCCCGCAAAAATGCTTGTTGGGGAGCTCCCCAAACCCGCTGGACTTCGGGACAAATTGTCCCAAAGTTCCGGCGCTATGCGCCTGTTGTCTGCGGCCTGTCGCTATCGCTCCTGGGCCTTATTTTCCCGCCCGTCTGTCACGCCGAGCAGATGATCTATGTTCGCTTTGACCGCCACAGCCTGCCGCATATCCGCCTGGGCCTTGCGGTATTCCGCATAGAGGGCTTTTTTCTTTCCCGCCAATTCCTGGCGGGACTTTTTCATATCCGCCATCTTTGGCAATTTTGCACCGTCCAAAAGCTCATTCATAGTGGCCCGGGCCGCTCGGTAAGCGGTAAGCTCCGCCTCATGCTCCGACAGATATTTTTTACTGTACCGGGCCGCCTTGTAACCGTCAAACACAGGCCGGGTTTTTGCGTAGTCCACAGTAGCCGCCATGAGCCCGGAGGTCTTTTCCAGCTCCGTCTCCGTTTGCCGCAATTCCTCGGACAGCGTGTGAAAACGCTCTACTGCCTTTTCTGTACTGACCGCCAGCGTCTCATAGTCCATCAAATCATTTTCCCGCAGGTACTGGAGTGCAGCAGCCATCTGTTTCAGATTGTAAACCTTGGCCCACCGTTCATAGGCCGGGCCCTTGCCCTGTGCCATGCGCTCTTGAATGTCTATAATCAGATTGACACGACGGGCAGAAGCCGGGGTCTCCTGCGGGAGCTCCGGGATCGGACGCTCCCCGGCAATCACAGCCCGGATGTCCTCGGGATCAAAACCATCCCCGAGGGTAGATGCCCGCAGGCGGGTGGGCTTATCCTGCCCGGGAGCAAGGAAGGAGATCACACCGCCACGGCCATGCTTTACCAGAAAGCCGGACTCCTCCATAAGTCTCAGAAACGCCGGAAAATCGGCAGGCTGTTTTTTCAGAGCCTCCACGATGGCCAGCCGCACCCGCTGTTTTGCAGAGGGCGGCTTTTCCCCAATCCACTGGCCATAATGGAGATACCGGCCCTTGCTGTGCTGTTTTGGATTTTGGATCACAGAGAGGTCATGCTCAATGCACACCCGGTCAGAGAGCCGCCGCAGGGCAAAGCTGGAGCCGATAAAATTATGGAACTTCCGGGAGCGGTCAAAGGCCGTTGAATTGAAATAAATGTGATTGTGGAGGTGGCTCTTGTCTGTGTGGGTGCAGACAAAAAACTGATACTTTCCCTTTGTCCAGCGCATGGCTGTTTCATAGCCGATCTGGTTGGCCTCCTCTGCTGTTACTTCGCCGGGTGGGAACGCCTGCCGGATTTGAAAAAACAGGGCTCCACGCTCTACGGCCCGGCCCATTTCCGCCTGGTACTGGCTCTTTACCAGCAGAAACTCAGCGGGAGCCGTGGCCGGATCGCAGAGGTATGAGGACAGGGCTCCCAGCTTTTTCGGATTAAGCCCATAGTTAAAGCGTTCCTCCATTGTCTGGACAGCGCCTTTCCCAGCCGCCACCTTGTAGGGCCGGATATAAGTTGTAGCCGTGAGCACACCTCCTTCCAAAAGAAAACGGCGGCTGTCCGTCCAGCCGCCGCAGGGGGCTTCGGGACAAATTGTCCCAAAGCGTTATCCTGTGATAAAACTCTTTAGCGAGTAGTTGAGACTGTCCAGCTTGTCAATGAGCCACTCCGCCACAGCGGGCAGGCCGAAGGGCGAAACAGCAAAGGCGATCACAAGCCCCTGTATGCCCCAGCGATCCCCCGTGAATAAAGCAAACAGGGCTCCGATCAGACAGAGAAAGGACAGGGCGCAGAACACCCATGACGCAAAGGAAAAAGCAAAATTCAATACTGCCACAAGGAGCGTGAGGGCCAGAACAAAGGGGGCCGCTAAAAGTTTCAGAATGATCCGCATCGCTTGATACCTCCTTGAAAAGTGTGGTTTATGGTTCCTTACATGATAATTATACCTCTGTCCGGGAGGGACAACAAGGATGCCTCCGGCTTTCAGCACCTCGGGACAAATTGTCCCGAAGTAGTGAAAACCGAGGAGCGGCATACGCCACTCCCCGGCAGGATCAGAGCTCCACCAATGCGGAGAGCTTTTTCAGCAGATCGGACAGCGGCCCCCACAGGGCGGCATAGTCCCGTTGCAAAGCGGCGATCTCCTCGGGGTAAATCCCGCCGTAGGTGTTGGCCTGGATCGCCACTTGATTGAGGTTGTTTGAGCACCGCCGCTGGAGCGATACCAACTCCCGGACGGGCGAGAGGTCAACATGGAGCACATAGCCATTGAGGGCCATTTTCCGCATATAGGCCCCCATATTGCGGATGCCCGACTCGGCCATGCGCTGTTGAATAAGGGCCTGCTCCTCCTCGGACACCATCACATGGAGATGGATCGGGCGGCGGCGTTTCTTTGTCATCGTTCCTCCCGTTCCCGGCTCCGGCGCTTGTGGGGCGGTTCCTTAACCTTATCCAGCTCCTTTTCCTCCGGGGGTGGGGCCTGGTTATTGAGAACACCGTCCAGCATATTGTAATTGTGCTCGGTGGCGATCTCCGCACTTTTCATCGGGTTATATCTTTCTTCCATACAAATCCTCCTATCGGTCGCCCCGGTCGGGGGCCTTTTTCTTATGGATGGGATCGCCCTGGCTGGCTTCGGCCAGAGCTCCGGCCTCTTTCATCTGCTGGGCAATCGAGAGGGGCCTGTCATCGTTTTTTCGGGATAATTCAGAAATGACGGGGGCAGGACGGAGCTCATAGTCAGACGCCTCCTTTTCGGTCAGCGGCCTTGTATAAGTCAGATGCCCCCATGCCAGAAATGCGCCGCCCTCCACCGGGATGCGGCGGTCATAGTTGACGATCTCATCCGGGGCATTGTGGGGCGGTTTGGGGAATGTCCCGATGTCCACAGGCCGCTGGGTAGAGTAATACTTGTAAAGGCCGGGGGCCTCGGTCTGCACGATCCCCACATGGTAAAGCCGCTGATAGTCCTTTACCCGGTCTGAAAAATCCTGTTCCATAGCGGCCAGATCGTTGCCGTAATGTCCCCATTCATACTGCCGCTGGCCGTTCTTATCATCGTAACAGGCCCATGTGACATAGGGGGATGGGGCTGTGGGATGATGCCCCAGCGCAAAGCCCCTGCCATTTTCCAGCATCACAGCCTTCAAAATGGAATAGCCTTGATTTTTGTCCACAAATACACCTCCTTCATCGTGTCATATCCTTTTCCGTTTTTCGGGCAAAGGGCTGGAGCTGGTAAGGGCTCTGCCCATCCTCCGGGCGTAAAAACTCCATCCGGCCCGCCGCATAGATGGCATTTTTCGTAAGCTGTCTCTGCCATGCCCCCTGGCTGGGAGCCCACTTGAAACCGTTGCTTTTCAGTTCCCGCCGCTGTTCCTCCGATGGCTTTTCCTCAAAAAAGAGCTGCAAGCGGTTTTCTCCTTCGTTGATTTCCGCCCGCCCTCCGGGAAAGGCCCAGCCCGCATATTCCGACTGGCTTTTCAAATCCTCAATGCGCTGGCGTGTGCGGCGGATGTTGGCGTTGTTGTTGGTAAGCAGATAGGACGGATAGGGTACGGGATTTTTGCGCCAGTCGGATGCCATAGAGGACTGGAGCTTTCCGATTTCCTCGGCGGACAGGACGGGACAGCCCTCCAGCGTTTTATGCTTGCGGTAGTAGGCATTGACGGTTTTCATTTCCTCCTGCATGGCCTCCAGCCCTGCCAGCTTTGCCTCCAGCTTTTCCACAGCCCGGTCATCGTCTGCGCTGATCCCGCCCCTGCCCGTTGAGCGCACCTTATCCAGCAGGCCCTCGATCTGCATATATTCGCCCATGTTCTTATCCCGGGCGGCGTTCTGCTTTTCCTTTTTCCGCACCGGGAAGTTGGAGCCTCCGGCGATGAGGATGGAGGGTACACGGGCATCTATGAGGTTGCTCTGGTTGATGTTCTCCGCCAGCTTTCGGGCATAGCGGTCTATGAGCCCGTCAATCTTTTCGTGGTACATGGGATCGACACGCCCTTTCTGCTGTTTCCCGAGGGTATAGGCCCGATCCACCATTTCACGGTAAGCGGCGGTGGCGGAGCCGGGAACATAGTCGGAAAAGCTGTTGGCGTTTTTGGCACGCCGGGCGGCCTCCTCATTGATGGGGTAATATTTCGGCATAATTCCTCCTCTCAGAAAGCGGGTACTTCGGGACAAATTGTCCCAAAGTCCCGCTGTATGGATGTTGACAGCATCAGGGCAAACGGGGCCATACCGTAGAATGATACGGCAGGCCAACGAAATGGCCCCGGAAAGCCTTGCTATAAGCGGATTTTGCAGGCCCTAATTGTCAACGGATGCACCCCGCTTTTTCCGCATATATTCCCGTTGCTGGCGGCGGTGGGCTTTCTTTGCACAGGCCGCCGAACAGTACGCCTGCCGCCTGTCCGGGGGAACAGGCCCGCCGCATACCGGGCATATCTTAAAATCTGGCCTTGGGCCCTCGCTCATAAGGGCCACTTCCAGCGCCGGATCAAGGGGCAGGACGGACTCCCGGAAATAGCGGCAGTATGATCCCGTCCAGCATTTACCCAGCATATAGCAATCGCTATCCAGCGGCAGGCATCCGTATTCCCGGTCATAGTTAGCGCACCATGTTACCACAAGAGAGCGGATCGCTGTCTTTTCCTTGCGTGTCAGTTCACGGGACAATCCATCACCTCCCGCCAGCCCCGGCCTTCAAAAGCTCCTTGTAGCAGGACACACAGGCGATCCCCCGCCAGTAACAGCAGCCATAACAGGCAGAGCCCCTGGGCGGCCTGTTCTCAGCGGGAGCCTGGGGACGGGGTTTTTCTTTCATCATTCGTTCAAAGGGACTGTTGGTAAAATTCATCTGATTTCCTCCTTTTCTTCGGTTTCGTCCTCCTCGTCCCACGGGGGGCCGTCATCTTCAAACTCGTCATAGTCCGGGTACTCCCCGCCATCGTCCTCCTCGGGTTGGTCAGCTTGCTGGTGTTTCGGACGGTAAACCTTGAAATACCAGCCAGCCCCGCCGCCAATTAGGGCAATCCCCAGCACCAGCAGGAGCATCCCGGAATTGCTTTTCTTTTCGGGTTCCGGCTCGGGCTCCGGGGCAGACTCGGGCTCCGGCTCTGCACCTACGCATTTCCCCATATTGACGGAGCACACCGGGCAGTCTGTATTCACAGTCCCCGCCGCACATTTCTCCGGGCAGGAGCAGACCGCCTGCTCTACACCAGCGGCTTCAGCGGCGGCCAGCAGATCCCCCTCGTCCACAACGCTGAAAAAGTAGGTTTCATACTGCTCGCCCTCATCATCCACGGGCTTGTCATAATCAATGACAATGTAAAAGGTATTGCCGCCGCTGGTCTGGACGGTAATAAACTGCTTGTTGGTGTGCTCGTCATAGAGCAGATCACGGGTTACAAGGTTTCCCTCCTCAGAAAAGCCCTCGCCCGGCGTAATAGTCGGCTCCGGGGCCGGGGTTTCCATTGTGGGATCGCCGTAGTCCTCGCCCTCGCCGCCTGCGTAGGCATAGGCGGGAACGCTAAAGCCGCATAACAAAACAGCGGCACAAAGCGCCGCTGTCAAAACTCGAAACCGTTTCATATTCAGTTTTCCTCCTTTTCCTCATTCTCGGACTTCGGGACACTTTGTCCCAAAGCCCCGCCGCCTTTCAGCTTTTCAAACAGCAGGGGCAGCTCCGCAAGAGGGATGCTCATGCCACGCACGATGTCCACGATCTCACTGTTTTCCGCCTCCAGCTTTTTCTGCTCCAGCTCCTTGAGCCGGGCCTGCTGTTCGCTGATTTTGGCCTTGATCTTATCAATCTCGGCCTGGATTTTCATGCTTTTTGCCGTTGCCATAAATGACCTCCAATCATGGTAAACGCCCGTAGGCGTAAAAATGAGACTGCCAGTAGCTTGTATTTAAGTTTGCATATCCGATGGGATCGCCACAATGGAGCATCCGCCCATCGCCTACATAAATCCCACAGTGGCTCACGCCCGGGGTATCATAGGTTCCCTTGAAAAACACAAGGTCGCCGGGCCTTGGGGAGCTGGTCGGGGTGCAGATGTTGTAAAGCCCCTGCGCCCCAAGGCGGCCCACATTCCAGCCGGAATGATTGATCACCCATGACACATAGCCGGAGCAGTCAAAAGATGTAGACGGGCTGGAGCCGCCCCACACATAGGGATAGCCGATGTATTTCTCTGCCTCCGAGAAAATAGCGGCGAATGTTTCATCGTCCAGATATTCCCCCGGAACCTCATAGCCCTCCGGCGGGTTGGTAATGTATTTGTCCACATAGGGAGAGTCGGGAAACAGGTCGGGACGGTTGCCGAGTGTGGACATATAGATGGAATACCGGGACATCTGTTCTTCGCTCAACAGGGAAACAGGCAGGTGGGACAGGTTTTTGTTTTCCAGCGTCACATAGCAGATGTACCACGAATAGGGTTCATCGTCGCTGTCATAGCGCGTCTCCACCTCCACACGCTCCGTCAGAATATACTGGCGGTCAAAGAGCATTTGCAGGGAGCCCTCCACCTGTGAAAGCGTCCATTCCCCCTCATGGAGTGCCGACAGCAGGGAAATGAGCACATAGGGATCGTGTTCGATCTCGTCCAGATCGAAGTGGTACTCATCATAATCATGGGTGCTTTCGTAAGTATCAAGGTAGGTTTGCAGTTCTGCCTCCAGCCCGGCATAAGCCGCCTCCGTCCCTAAAATCGCCTCATCCGCAGAGGGGTAAGTGGTGGCTCCCAGCGCCCCGGCTCCGGCGTTGCCGATGGACACCAGCGAGGACGAACAGGACTGGATCAGGGCGATCACAAGGACACAGGCCAGCGCCAGCAGGCATCCGACTGGATGGCGCTTCACAAACCCGGCGGCCCGGGCTGTCAGCTTTTCCGTGGCGGCGGCTGTTTTCCCGGCGGCTTTTGCGCTCTGTTTTGCGGCCTCCTTCGCCCGCTTCTGGTATTGCTTTCTAAGCCGCTGTTTCTGCCAGTACCGGGTAAAATAGTTTTTGGAAAGCTCCGGGTGCTCCTGTGCGGCGGTGTGGAAATGATAATCCGCCGCCGCTTTCTGATACCTGGCCTCGGCCCGGCTGGCCGCCCTTGCCGGATGCTCCCGGACTTTGCGCTTTACAAACCGGGAGCCATGCCGCAGGATAACTTCCCCGGCAAGCTCCGAACGGTGGGCCCCTTCCGTTCCTACATTTTCCTGCTCCACCTCGTAGAGCTTGCCATGCACAAAGCCGTGAACGCCCCATCCAGCGGCCCCCGCCGCCTTACGGATCGGGCCTTTTTGTTTGGGCGGCTTCTGCTTTGCCAGCTTTTCCCGGGCGGCTTCCCGTTTTTCGCCCCGCTTTTCCATGCGGAGCTTGGATGCCGCCGCCTGTTCCTGCTGGCTTTTCTGCCGAAATTTTGACTTTGGGACACTTTGTCCCGAAGTGCCAGACGCCCCGGGCTCCTGTTCAGAGCCAGCCCCAAAAGCAGAGCCCCCGGGCTCGGCAGCTCCGCCTCCGGGTTCCGTATGCGTTTGGGACTCCGGGCGTGGTTTATTCGGTTTTCGCTTCATTCTTCATATCCTCCGGTCGGGTGGTTAAGAGGTCATAGATTTCCCCCTTCGGGAACCGATCCACAAACGGGATGGTCACATTCCCGTAAAACAGCAGGCCCTCGCCGGAATTAGAGTGGGTAATGTAGGAAAGCTGATGCTCGGAAATACCGAGCTGTCTTGCCAAAATCGCCCGGTCGCTCTGAGCTTGCGAGAGCAAAATCATAAAATCGGTGTTATCCAGAATGTTCTCAATCTCCCGGCTGGCCAGAAGGTCTTTTACATTCTGCGTGAGGGCGCTGGGAACGCAGCCTTTCTTTCTCAGCATTTTCCACACCGCCACAAAATAGCTGGCGGTCAGCGGATCACGGAGCAGGACATGGAACTCATCGAAGTAGCACCATGTCGCCACGCCCTCCCGGAAGTTGGTATCTACCGCCTGGGACACAAATTCATTTGTGATGTGCATGGCGATCTTGCGGAGGTTTTCTCCCATGTTTTTCAGCACGATACACACCACCCGGCTGTCGGTTTTCACATTCGTGGGATGGTTAAACAGGTTGAGGGAGCCGGTGCAGTAGAGCTCAAGGGCGGTTGCCACACGCCGGGCCTCAGGCTCCGGCTGTTTCAAGAGCTCCTCGTACAAGTCCTGCAAAAGCGGGGTTTTTCCCGTATCAAGCCCAAGGGCCTGTTCCCGGTACACCAGCCGCACACAGCGGTCAACAACTGTCTTTTCGATGGGCTGTAAGCCTTCCTTTCCGCCTACCACCAGCTCGCACAGGGAAAGCAGGAAATCTGCCTTCATGGAAAGAGGGCTCTCCCCGGCGGCCATGTTAAGATCCACATCCATCGGGTTTAGGTGGTGGTGGCTGTCCGGGGCAATCTCTATCACCTGTCCGCCCAGCCTGCGAACCAGCGGGGCATATTCGCCCATCGGATCAACAATGATAATCCGATCCTGGGGAATGGTCAGAAAGACATTGAGCAGTTCCCGCTTTGCCGCAAAGGATTTTCCCGAGCCCGTAGAGCCGAGGTACATTCCGTTGGCCGACTTCAGCTTTTTGCGGTCAGCCATGATGACATTGTGGGAAAGGGCGTTCATGCCATAGTAGAGGGCCTGCCCGTCCATCCGCAGCTCCCTTGTCATAAAGGGGATAAAAATTGCCGTGGAGCTGGTTGTCATACCACGCTGGATCTCCACTTCGTTGTAGCCGAGGGCCAGCGAGGACACAAAGCCCTGCTCCTGTTGCCAGTCCAGCCGCTTGAGGGCGCAGTTGTATTTCTGTGCGATGCCGCCCACGGTAAACACATCGTTTTCCAGCCGCTGGCGGGTAGGGGCCATATTGACTACCGTAAAAGTCAAAAGGAACATCCTCTCGTTACGGGACTGGAGGTCAGCAAGAAGCTCCGCCGCATCCTTGGAAAAGGTAATGAGGTCGGGCGGGAGAATGTCGGGATCGTACCCGGCCCGGACAGCCTTCCGCTGTTCCTCCACCTTCATTTTTCCGATGTCGGAGATTTTTCCCTTGATGGTTTTGATAGCCTTTAGCTGATCCACCGTCTGGATATGGAGGGTTACGGTCATTTCCGCATCCAGCTCCAGAATTTCTGCCAGCAGTTTATCCGAGAGCTCAGACGCTAAAATCTGCAAGTAGGAAACAGCGCCCCAATACTGGCCCACCCGGAACAGGCGGGAGTGCCGGAAGTCAAAGCTGTCCGGGGCAATATAGTCCTTGGTGCCGAGCCCCGTCTGCGGGATGTCCTTCCATGAAAAGCGGAACGGTTCCCGGTTGCCCGGATGCATCTGGCTGTGAAGCAGGGCCAGCCTTGCCCGCCCGTCCATCGGTTCACAGGGAACACCCAGCCGCTTAAAGTTGCCCATCACATCGGCCTCCACACGCTCCAGACGGGGACGGGCCTCCACGATCCCTCCGGCTGGGATGCCGAAAGTAATGTATTTGGAGCGTTCAATCCCGTTGTTAGACCGGGCGATCTGGTTTTTCAGCATCCCGGTAAATTCCTCCCGGACGCTGTTAAAATCATCATCCGTCTGGGGAATGTTTACCTTATAGCGGCTCCGGGAGTGGGAGCGGCGGTTGATAAAGGAAAGCTGGAACGGCAGGGAGCTGTCAAAGTAGTTGAGAAATGAGCTCCAGCCGCCAAAGATTGCAGTCTGATCCTCGGTGGATGCCACGGAATAATTGATGTCCTCATATTCCACGGTCTTTGTGTAGAGCCCGCCGGGGAGCTTGCATACCCCGTCCGGGTGCATCGCCACATAGGGGATCGTCTGCTGGGCGGACAGGGCCGCCCGGTTTTTAGCCTTTGCGGTTTTTCTTCCGCTGGTTGGATTTGCCTTTCGCAATCGCATCCTCCTTTCTCACAGCGCCCCGTCCGGCAAAGGGGGCGTAAATGTTTTGTGTCTGATAGGGCCTGACTCCGGGCCGCAGAAACCGGGCCCGTATGATGTTTTTCAGCACCTTTTCCGCCGGGAGCCCGTCTTTTTCATACATGGCCAGAAGAAACGCCGGGAGCATCACGGCCAGCATAAGGAACATGGCCCCGGTATTACCGATAGAGCCCCGGGCCAGCAGATAGGACGGGATGCCTACCGCCGCCGCACAGCTAAAACAGATGAGCTGGCGCTTGGTAAGGTTTAGGGCCATTTTGGTTTTTACTTTTGACAGGTCGTTGGGTACATTCACATAGGGCATGGATCAGCCTCCTTTCCGGCCCCTTTAACCTCGGGACTCGTCGTCACAAACTCCGCTTGACTACCTCGGGACACTTTGTCCCGAAGTCCGTCCGCTCCGTTGTTCCTCCTCTCCCCACAAAATCGCTGATTTTGCGGGGGCCCCATGAGCCCAAAGTCCGGGATCGTGCTTTTCACTTCATTTCCCCACACCTCCCAGCCGGGCGGGGACTGTCTGGCAAAGAGCTCCACCCGGGGCAGGTCGCCCATAAGGGCCACGATCTTTTCCCGGGCCTCGTCCGGCTTTTTGCTGTGGGCTTCAATCGGGGAAATGATAAACTGATGGATATTTGCCGCCTGCCGTTTGGGATGGCCCCTGGTAGCCAGCAGGCAGATCTCCGCATTTCCCCTCGTCCAGAAGCCAAGGCCATAAAACCAACTGTCCGCCTTTTTATTCTTTTTCAGCCAGACAAAGGCCACCGACTTATAGCGGAAGCCCCACGCCTCTATGAGCCGCAGGGCCTCCGGGAGCTGGGGGAAAGTCACCCACAAAAAAAGTGCGCTGTCCGGGGCGGCCAGATCAGCCACCGGGAGCGCACACAGCTCGTCAATCCCCATTGTGGGATAATGGTTTTCTGCCGCCCCCTGTACCTTACTGCGCTGGTACTGCCAAGGGGGATCGGCGTAAATGATAGAATAGTTTCCGATAGTCATACTCCTTTCTGCCCGGCTTTGACCGCCTCAGTAGCCAGCCGGATGCGTTCTGTAGCCGGGGCGTAAAAGGCCGGGGCGGTTTCAAAGCATACAAAGCGGCGGCGCGTATTGACAGCAGCCACAGCAGTCGTGCCGGAGCCAGCGCAGATGTCTGCCACCAGCTCCCCGGGCCGGGTATAGGTTCTGATGAGATACTCGCACAGCTCCACGGGTTTCTGCGTTGGGTGGATGGTGCGCTGTACGGAAGAAAAGGCCAGCAGGTTTCCGGGGAAACGCAGGCCATCCTCTGATCCACTGCTGGAACGCAGGAATTTTCCATAGTTGGGGCTGTTGTCCCCTGTCCGGGAAATTTTCTTATAGGGCTTGCCCTGTTCAAACTGCGGATCGTAATAGGGCAATTTTTGATAAAACACCAGAATGTTTTCCGTCCGCTTTAGGGGAGCCCGCCTTGCATTGAGAAAGCCAGTACACCTGCTTTTGTACCATACCCATTCATAGCGGAGCATAGAGAGGTTGGATGCCCCCAGCACCTTATCATAGGGGCATTGTGCGAAAAACAGCACTGCGCCATCCGGCTTGACAGCCCACTTGACCGCCTCCCACAGCTCCGGGAGCGGGAGCGGCACATCCCAAAAGTTCCGGGTAGTGCCATAGGGCGGATCGGTAAGGAGCATATCAACCGAGTGCTTCGGCAAAGAGCGCAGCCCTTCAATCCCGTCCATCAAAAACAGCCCCTCCGGGCAGGCTGGAGACTTCGGGACAATTTGTCTCGAGGTCACATCACCTGTCATCCCGGACCTCCTTTTTCTTTGCCGGGGCGGTTCGGGCGGCATTTTCCTTCCCGGCCTCCCTTGCGGCCTGTGCCATCTGCTCCTTGATCGGGGTGGGGCGGACTGCCTCGGCCCGGGCGATGAGCTTTTCCACCGCTGAATGGTACGCCTGGGCTCCCGCCGCATTGAGTCGCTCCTGGGTGGCCCGGTCATTGATCCGCACTGTGGAGCGGTAGCCCGTCCTGCTGGTGGGATCGGGTTTGCTGGGAGCCCCGAGGAAAATCCCGTTCTTACCATCCACCACCTTGAAATCGTCAATCACTACACCGCCATAGTTGACGCTGGCAAAGCCGATGAGCTTGCCCTGGGGCTCAATCGGGCGAACCGTGACTTCGATGGGAACAGCGGCCTCCTGCAAAATTGCGTCCGTCCGCAGCTTAACCGCCTCGTCCACCGTCACGCCTTTTACCTCGGCCAGTTCCGCAATCGGCGCATCGAACAGCCAGCGCCGCTCCTCGGCGGCGATCTGTTCCGGGGTTAATATGACATCCTTACTCAAAATTGTTTCCTCCTTTCCCGGCCTCGGGACAAATTGTCCCGAAGTCCGTCCGTTTAATGCGCCCCGAAGATGCGCTGGGCGATGCCGCCTGTCTTAAACAGCATGAAGCACAGAAGAACCGTATAGCCCACGGTTCCCCATATCGCTCCAATCGGATCGCCGCCTGTGGCGATGCCTTGGATGAGCACCGCATAGATCGCAACACAGACCAGTATGAGCATCCCTTGAAAGCCCACGGCGAACAGGGATTTTAGGTAGTTCTGCCCTGTACCGCCCAGCTCCCGGTTGGACAGCGTGGCAACGGGAAGGGGGGCCAGACTGGTCATTAAATATATTTCAATCATTCTTCCGTACACCAGAACGAAAATGATGATTCCCATGATCTGCATGGTCAGCCCGATTACAGAGGACTGGAGCCACAGGCCAAGGAGCGCCCCCAAGTCCATGCCCTCCAGCGTGGTTTCCAGCTCCGTCAGCATATCCGGCGTAATGTCAGTGGAGCCTTGGATGAGCCCCGCCGCATCCGCAATCACGCTCTGCGACACATCGAACACCGCCATGACAATATTAAAGGTGTTGGAAAGAATGAGGATGGCACAAGCGGTTTTGAATACCCATTTGTAGATATTCGCCACATCAAACTCGTGCATATTGTTCTTTTCCAAAAGCATCTGTATCAGCTCGTAGGTGGCAACAAAGGTCAGCACCAATCCGGCAATCGGCAGGATCACCGTTTCGGAAAGCTGGCGGATGAGGGAGAAAACCCCGGCGTTCCATGCCGCCGGGGTAGTCCCTACCTGTACCGCAATCTCTCCGACTTTGGCATTGACGGTATCAAAGAGCCCTTCGAGGTTCCCCATAATGCCGCTGATCAACAGCTCTTTCAGCCAGTTCGTGAGCCAGTCGGTGAGAAAATCCATAAGCCCTCCTTAGAACAAGCCAGACAGCAGGGGGATCAGCGTGGTTCCCAAAAGGATGATGCCGCCGCCAGCCATGAGCTGCTTCATGCCCTGGCTCTTGGAACCTGGGTTGTCCGATCCATAGCCCTCCAGCAGATTGACAACGCCCCACACGCCAAGTCCAGCGCCGAGGGCTACAACAAGAGTCTGCAAAGTATCAATAGCGGAAGTGAAAAACTGCATAGAGCCTCCTTTTCTCCGGGGTATTCCCGGCCATGAAAAAAACCGCCATTTCTGGCGGCAGGTTACATACTTCGGGACACTTTGTCCCAAAGCCCTATTTATGCAAAGGCGTCCGGATCGTCGATGTCATCATAATTGAGGATGTCCTCGTCCTCGCTTGTGAGCCCATCATCCGGCACAGCCACGGCATACACCTCACACAGCTCGTCCGGCCTGGGCCGCCTGCGGCGGTTGATAAGCCGGTCAAGGTCAAAGGTGTTTTTCTTTTTGTCGGCTTCAGCCGTATATCGGTAGTTCGGGTGCTTTTTCAAATCGTATTTCGGGGAATAGAACGGGGGCAGGCCCCGAAGCTGTAAAATGCACTTATCCCCGGGCATGGTTGCCAACTCGCTGGGTGTCATCAATTCCCGGCCCAGCCGCTGGTTATTTTGACTGTAGCTTTCCGACTGACCACGGGAGCGGCTGTCCGTCTGCATGGAGATTGTAGCCTTACCCAGCCAGTTCTCGGATATTTCCTTGATGGTGCTGGCCTCCCGGCCCCCGAGGAATATCACGCTGTCCATATTTCCCAAAATGGTTTCGGCGTGTTTATCGTAAATCGCCTTACACTGAGCCAACTGCTGATAGAACAGCGTCAAGCTGATCTCACGGGAACGGATGACAGCCACGATCTTTTCAAGCTGGGGAACCTGCCCTGTGTTGGCGGCCTCGTCCCACAGCACCCGTACATGATGGGGCAGGCGGCCTCCGTGAACATTGTCGGCCCTCTCGCACAGCAGATTGAACATCTGCGAAAAGGCCAGAGCCACAAGGAAATTATAGGTTTGCGTAGTGTCCGAGATGATAAAGAACACCGCCGTTTTTCGATCCCCGATGCGGTCAAGCTCCAGCTCGTCATAGGCCATGACCTCCCTAAGCTGGGGGATGTCAAAGGGAGCCAGCCTTGCACCGCAGGAAATAAGGATCGACTTTGCTGTTTTGCCGCTGGCCAGTTTGTACTTTTTATACTGCTTGACCGCAAAGCAATCCGGCTTTCGTTTTTCCAGGCCCGCAAACATATAGTCCACGGCGTTCATAAAATCCTCGTCATCCTCCTTGACCTCCATCCCGGAAATCATGTCAACCAAGGTGTTCATGTTCCGATCCTCGGCGGGACCCTCAAAAATGATATAGGCGATGAGGGCGCAGTAAAGCAGGGTTTCCGATTTTGTCCAGAATGGATCGCCTTCCTTGCCTTCGCCTTTTGTGTTGGAAATGAGAGCGTCCACAAATTTAAGGATGTCGGCCTCGTTACGGATGTACGCCAGCGGGTTATAGTGCATGGATTTTGTGAAATCAATGGAATTGAACACCTTGATCCGATACCCACGCTTTTGCAGGAAGTGGCCCACCTGCCCGAGAACGCCTCCTTTGGGATCGACACACACATAGCTGCATCCGCCGTTTTTGTCTGCGCTGGCCTGCAAAATCTGCGGGGTAAGCCAGAACCTGGTTTTGCCGGAGCCGGACGAACCGATCACACAGGCATTGAGGTTGCGGGCGTTGGCTGGATTTTTCGGACGGGTATTCATGGTAAGGAACTCCGTCCCGGTCAGAATGATGTTGTTTTCAAACTTTGGATCTACGAAAGGGGCTATATCTTTCGGACAGCCCCAACGGGCTGATCCATACTCCTCATCCCGCCGAAATTTTTTAGCGTTTTTGCTTTTCACATAGACCATTACCCGGAACGCCACAGCCCCCACAATGCCAACGAGCCAGTCAAAGGGAGCAAGCCCCGGGGCAAAGTCGGCAAAGGCCGGGCCAATGGTCTGGCCCAGCCCCATGAGCTTATGAGCAAAATCCGCACCCGCCGCCAGACGGTAGGCCGTCCCCAGCTTGAGAAAGGCCCACAGGACAAACAGATACGGGATGTTGGGAATAAGGTATTTTTTGATGCTATCGTTCTTCACGAACCACCTCCTTTGTCCGTTCCTGTGTTTTGGGCGGTTCCTTTACAAGCTGTTCCGCCGCTTTTTTGAGTTGTTCCCGGATGGGGATGCGGCTGGATTTTGACTGTTCCAACAGCCTGCGGGAGTACCGCTCAAAACAGGCGGTAATTGCATCCGCCTGTCCTGCCTTGAAAAACAGCAGGTATTTGTCCGGCCCGGTTTTGTAAAAAGCATAGTCCACATTGAAACGGCGGGCCATGCGGTCAAAGAGCTTCGGGGCCTCCACCTCGATGCTGTTCACATTTTCGCCGTGGGCCATGAGCTTTTTCACGCTCTGCCTGCCGTGGGGCCTTTGGGCTTTCTTATGCCGTTTGGCGATCTGGCGGCCAGCCGCCCGGAGCACATAGGCCAGCCCCCGGGCTGTCAGCTTGCTGGCCCGGACAGAAATCGCTATGGAGCTCCGGGAAATTTCTTCATCAATCAGTTACACCGCCTCCTTTCGCCTTGGGACAAATTGTCTCGAAGTCCAGTTACCGTTCCTCATGGTGTTTTTCAGCCAGCCGCCGGAACCCCTCCTTTGAGGAACCGTCAATAATTTCTTGATAAGCGGCCATCTGCTCCCGGATCGAAAGCTGAGGGTAAGCAAAAACCCTGTGTTCAGCGGGGATGTCCTGGGGGCCGTGGTAGACCTCCCGGAAATCGTCACTCACCTTCGTCACATAGCCGCCCGGTGCAAAGTGTCCGTTTTCGTTGATGGAAATGTCCCGCCCGTATGCTTCAAAGTCAAAGTAGGGTTTTATATTGTCCGGCACTTCGAGACTTTCCATATCCTCCACATAAAGGCGGCCCAGCATTTCCTCATTGTCCACACCGGGATGCAGGTCGTAGCAGTCCAGATTTTGCGTAAGGTTGATCAAGTCCTGCACCGAGCCACAATGCTGGTCGCTGTCCATAACCGCCTCCAGCGTTTCCCGTTCTGATGGGGAGAGCTCCTTCAGCAGATGGGCCAGGTGGTTGAGCTCGTCAATGTTTTCATACTCGCCCAGATAGTCATAAAGGCCGAGAATGTCGCTGTCAAAGGAGATAATAAAGTATTCCTGGCAGCGCACCCCGTCCACGCCGATCCGCTTTAAGAGGGACTGCACCTCCTCCGTGTTGGTGGGGAAATGCAGCGTTTCCCCCACCAGATGCCCCGCACTGTAAAGGGCAGGATTTGAAATGAAAGCCTCAAAAACAGACTCCATCAGCGTTTGCCCTGTCCCTTGACGGTCAGGATGCCCTCAAGGGTGGTGGCGGTAATTCCCAGCCGCTGGGCCACGGCAATATCATTTTTCATGGCCTCGGTCATGGTGTGGCCGCAGACCACCAGCACATGGGAGCGGCGGAGCAGGTCACGGCCCATGTCGATGCCGCTTTTATGCTCCTCGGGTACTGCGTCATTGAGAAACAGGGGCAGATAAAGGGGCGGGCAGATTGGGGAAAAGCCTGCCTCATAAACCGCCCGGCAGTAGCGGGCGGCCTGTTCTGCGTTTTCACTGTCGCCGCTCAACCATGCGGCGGTAATGTATGCAAGGGGACGCTTCATAGTCAATACCTCCGATATTTTAATAAGAAAGTTCAACCCAATCCCCCCGCCCTTTCCCAATCATGGGAAAGGGGGCGGCTCTGGAGGATATACCCCCGCCGCTTGCCGGGGAAATAGCACAGCCGGGGCAGACCGTCAAGGGCAGGCCGCCGTAAAACGGCGGTGCGATGCACCCTTGACAGCCCGCTCCCGGCTGTACGAAAAAACAGGCGGCGACGGGGGATATATACCACCAGAGCCATGATGCGGAGGGCAGGGCCCTCGGGACAAAATGTCTCGAAGTGGTTACTTGTCCTGCTCCATCTTTTTCGGAGCCTTCGCCAGTTCGGGCGGCTGTTTCTCTTTCCACTCGTCCAGCAAAGTCATGATCTGCTCCTTCATTTTGGCGGGAGTGGCTTCCTTGCCAAAATACTTTTCCAGTTCAGCGGTAGAAATAATCACGCCTCGATCCTCCTTTTTCTTTTCTGATAAGATGCCATCAATGACATCACCATTGAGTTTCCCGTCCTTGTCCAGCTCCCGGAGCTTTTTCGCCTGGGCCAGAGAGGGGGATGCCTGTTCTCCGTCAATGGAAACAGCGATCAGCCGCTGGTTTTTGGGGCGGATATAGGAAATCTCCACAGCGGGCATAAAGCCCATTTTTTTATCGTCCACCTTGTCCAGCAGTTCCGGCACAAGGGAGTTCAGCCGCAGATAACGCATGACCTTTTTATAGTTCATGTCGTGCGCCTCGCCCACGATCTCAACGGAGCGTTTTCCAATATCGCCCTCGGCCACATTTTTCAGCCGCCCGCCCTGGTGCTTGATGTCCTCCACTTCCAGTTCCAACAGGGCGGCCAGTTCGCTGGGGAGCGTCTGATCCCTCTGCTTGTTGCTGTCCTTCATGGCCTGTACCGCCTCGTGGTCAGTCATTTCCCGGACGATAAAGGGCATTTCCTCCAGCCCGGCCAGCTCACAACCATGATGGCGGCGATGGCCTGCCACAATTTCATAACCCTTGCCATCCTTTTCCGGGCGGGCAAGACCGGGAACCATTACGCCGTTTGCCTTGATGGACGCTACCGTTTCCTGCATTTTGGCATCGTCCCGCACCTTAAACGGGTGGGGGCGGAATGTGTGGAACGGATGCATTTCGGAAAGCTTCAGATAGACCAGCTTTCCTTCCTCCACAGGACGGGGCGGAGCGGCTGGCTCAGGCGGAGCCTGTTCCGGGGCCGGAGCCGCATTTTCGGGTGGGGCCTTTTCGGGTTCCGGGGCAGCTTTAACCTCCGCAGCCTTTTTCCCACTTCGGGACAATTTGTCTCGCTTAGTCGGCGTGGCCTCGCCGGGGGCCGCCTTATCCGCCTTGGGTGGGCGGCCCTTGCGGGGCTTCGCCGCCTCCTTGCCAGCAGGCTCCGCTTTTTCCTCTTTTGGGGGACGGCCCCGACGGGCCTTTTTAGGTTCATCATCCCCAGCGGTGGGAGGTTCCTCCTGCGTTTTCTCCTTCGGCTCTTTTGCCGACTCCTCTTTTTCTACCTCGGCCCGGGCTGTCTGCCGCTTTTCATTCATCAGCTCATTGATTTTGTCAAAGGACACCACCACATCACCGGGCTCGGGCTGGGCAGGCCCCTCCTGCTGGGGTGTGGGAGCGGCAGTTTGTTCGGGAGCCGGAGCCTGGGGCTCGTCAACCGTAACAGGAGCGGGAGCCTCCGGGAGCTTCTCCTCACCGGGGCCTGTGTTCAATTTTTCATCTGCCATTCACTATCCTCCTTTTCGTGAAAGTTGCACAATTTTGCGGGCTAAATTTCTGTAATTATTTTTCCGCCTCCTTCCGGTCTATCCACGCAAAAAAGCCGCCCGATTTGAACGCCGGACGGCTTTTTGTGTAATGTGATAGATCAAATATTATTTTTTGTGGTTCGTAGGCTCCGAAAAGCCTTGTATTTACAGCGTTCCTAATAGGAAACAATCATATCCTGTATATTTCGCAATCTTATCTATTGGTTCGTTACCTTCAATCATCATTTTTGCCAATGATAAATTTTTCTGTTCGATTCCTTTTCCAATACCTTGTTCGATTCCCCGTTCAATGCCTTGTTCAATGCCCTGCTCAACAAGTGCTTTACTTAAATTACACATATCACGCACCTCACTTTCAAACTCTGCTGTCATTGCAATATCAAACTCATCATTTAAACGTTTCTTCTTTTCTTCTGGTGTTGCAGTTGTTGAAAACAGCACATTTAACAAATCCAGAATTTCCAGATCACTGCTTTCATCCGCATCACCAAGATTAAGTATGACAACTTCCATAAGGTCATATGCTTCTGATTTCACAAACGAGTTACCACGAACAGAATCTTCAACGGTATGATATCTGAATATTCCATTCTTCCTTTTCTTCGCCGGATCAGGACATATCCAGATACTATATACCTTCTGTATCTTCTCATAATGTTCATCTGTAAAGACCGTTCCATACTGCTCTGAAATCATTCTGGCACAATAGTAGAAACCTCTTGTTACCAGTGGATATCCCGGTGTATCATTTAACTGAATCTCCAGATTTATAATAAGCTGTACCGGCTCTTTGCTCTCTGGCAGGGTTGCTTTAAAACGAATATCATAATACACTGTCTGGTCTTTGACAGCATTTGCCTCTGTGTTTAAACCATCCAAACGTTTATCGCCATTTAGTCTTTCATCACGATTCAGCTGATCCTGATGGACTGCATGTTCCGATAACTCCACATTTTCATTCAGACAATTATCGCAGATAAATTTTACGCTATACTGCGAAAACTCTTTTGTACAAGACTTCAAAATCCAGGCAATAACTGCTTTATACGTCAGCAATTTTTTCGCACATTCATCATATCGTGCTCTGTCTGCCGCCAGTTCTATTGTCTGGCTATATCTGTTTGCCGTTCCATAATCATCATCTCCCGCAAGCATGTCTTCTACTTCTTCTATTTTTATGTTACCACAAGCATCTATTTTCAGCAAGTTTCCCTCGAAAAAACATTTCGACAAAAGCTCCTATGCTGAGCAAATCTTTTACGCTACAGTTGTCTCTTCTTTTATTCCGGGAAGTTTAACAACCTGTCGTACCTCTCCATTTGAAACTACCTTTTTACGGATAGCAATATAATATTTTTGAGTTGTTGACTCAAGATCACCAATATAGGCAGCTATCTCCTCTACTCATGCACCACTTTCATACATTCTGGTTGCAAATGTTTTTCTGAAAATATGCAATCCACCTTTTGTAACTCTGCATTTTTCATAATAACTTTCATGCGGTGTTCTAAATTAGAAGCTGTATTAATCTTTCCCGTTTTTGTGGTCACTATAAATTCATCTGGCAGACTGCTGTCCCGACTGTATTTTATTTTCTGTAAGATATATTTTGCTTCTTTATTCAGTTCTATCGTTCTTGCCTTTTGATTCTTAGTGCTACCTTCCAGAGATACATAGTTGTTTTCTTCATCAGATTCTTTATTTCGATTTTTTACCATGGATATACTTTTCTCAATTACCAGATAAGCTCCTTACAACTAAAAATCCCCATTTTTTCCATAGTTTCACCTGTGACAAAAATATTTGCTGAATTTTTATGTGATCCAATATCAGCTCCTGCAAGATATCCTTGAAACTTTCTTTCAGAAGCGTGTATATATCTGCAACGCTATTACTGTTGTTTTCTGAGATGATCTGTCGAATTTGTTCCTTTGCAACTGCCATAAAAAATACAAACTATTTTACACTACCTATCTTTTAGTAACTGTTCAGCATCCTTGCAAAATAATAGACTGCTGAATGGTTACTTAAGATCTATATATGTTGGTTCACCAGCACCACCAATAATTTTATCAGCAATATCTAAATCTTCATCTATTTGGATTCGAAACTTCTCCCCAACCGGTTCCCATCCATAATTATTTTCTTTTGAATATATCTCGTCAGAATCAGTTTTTTCCTGTACATAATATTCATCATCCAGTTGTTCTGCTGATTGTAAATCCCACCGGATTTTTCTCTGATACAATTGTAAATCGAGATATTGACAGTTTTTGTCTGGCAGCGACATCTGGAAGTTATCCTCATCAACTACATCGCCTTCTTCATAGTCACCAAAAACACTGGTTTCGAACCTCAATTCATTTTCCGGTCCAAATCCTGCACCTTCAAAACTCACTGGATTGCCAAAACTATCTGTGCCTTTCAGTTTCAATTCATATTCATTAAGCCATTTATCATCCGGAGTCACCCCAAGTGCCGTAATCCTGGAATGTAAATCGTTCATCGCAAGTTCCTTTAAAATCAGATTACCTCCATCTCCACCTGAAATTTCCATATTCATTTTCTTTCGTATCGTCTGCTCTTTTAATTGCTCTGCTGTAATAGTAAAGTCATAAACAAACTCCGTAATATTCTCAGAACGATTTTTCTCAGAAATTGGCGCGCTACTTCCCACATCCAAAACAAGATGTATCTCTGTTTCTCCAGCTGGCAGTTCCACACCATCATACTCCTGCATCAGAACCATTTCTGTATCCATCTCATATTTTGTATAAGAGTCCAAATCCATTAGCCCTGTCGTGCTGCTAAAACTCTGATATCGCTTACCATTAATCAATGTTTTTTCATCATTAATCCATAAATATAGAGATTCTTTCTTTTTTTCTTCATAGTCAGGTTTTACTGATACAATCAAACTATAATTATCCAAAATTACTTCGTTGATTGTTAATGATATCCCACTCTTTGTCTGTACCTGATTTATCACTTCTGTATAGGCAGACAAATCTTTGGAAAATCCCATCAGCTCTCCTATTTTTGTAGTAAATTCTTTAACTGCCGCCTGAACATGCGAATTACCAGCCACTGTGATAAAAGCCAAAAGGATTGCTGCTGCCTGACCGATTTTTCGCCTGTACAGCCTGAAAATATCGCCTCTCTTTATTGTCCATGGTTTTCCTGCTTCTGCTATCAGTTCTTCATCAACCTTTCCAAACTCTTGTGAAAAGTCTAAGTATTTTTTCATATCAACACCTCACGTTTCAAAATACGATATAGTTTTTTTCGATTACGGCATAAATTTGTTTTAATACACCCTTGGGATACGCCATGTCTTTTCGCAATATCCTTTATGGAATCCAGATACCAATAACGCCTGATAAAAATATCCCTGTCTGAATCTGACAGTTTTCTCAGAAAATTTTCTATGATTTTTATCAGTTCTTTTTCCGCGATTTTTTCATCCACTACATAAGAAAAGCTTAATTCATCCATTTCACCACAAACGTCAGCAACATGCCCATCCATGCGCTTCGCAGCCTGCTTTTTACGAAAACAATCAATTGCAAATCCTCGTGCAATTTTTCCAACATATGCAGATAATACAGACGGCCTCCTGGGTGGTATATATTCCCACGCAGCAAGCCACGTATCATTTAAACATTCTTCCACATCCTCATGATTATTTAAAAGATTCCATACAATTTTATAACAATAACCCGAATACTTATTGCTTAACTCCTGAATTGCCGTTTCATCTCTGTTAAAAAACAACTCGATAATTTTTATATCCTCCACCGCATTTCTCCTTTTATTGTTTCAATAAGATATGATTATTCCTGCAGGATATCATCTTCTTATTATATAAGTCGAAAAAATTATACATAGGTTACAAAATTTTTCAATAAAAAAGGAAAAAGACCCACACTCCTTCAAGTCACACAAAAAAAAGACACCTCATACCGAGATGTCTCATTTAGCAGGGCTACAAGGATTCGAACCTTGAACTGACGGAGTCAGAGTCCGTTGCCTTACCGTTTGGCGATAGCCCTTTATGTTTTGTTTTCGCTACTTCGTTCGCGACAATTGGTATTATATAATAGTCTTCCGGAAAATGCAACCCCTTTTTTGAAATTTTTTTAATTTTTTTTATTTTTCTTCAAAAACATGAAAATACCGCCTATTTCCGGGACTTTTTTTATGTACTCAGAGTGAAATTATGCTATAATCAATAAAAACTTATTGCTGTTTATAATAATGTCTTTCGCAGAACTCTAAAACAGCAGGAAATATTTTTACGAGGAAATTTTAATAATAATTTTGTTCTCATAATGAGATATTATTATTAACCAAAAAGGAGAGCTATATATGAGAGCTAATAATCTTACTCTGCTCACAGACCTTTATGAACTTACTATGATGCAGGGCTATTTTAAGAACCCAACGAACCAGACTGTTATCTTCGATATGTTTTACCGTACCAATCCATGCGGAGGTGCATTTGCCATCACTGCCGGACTGGAACAGATGATTGAATATATTGAGAATCTTAAATTCACAGATGAAGATATCGAATACCTCAGAAGCCTGAATATTTTTGAAGAGGACTTCCTTGAATATTTAAGCAACTTCCGTTTTACAGGTGATATCTATGCAATTCCTGAGGGAACAGTTGTCTTCCCAAGAGAACCGCTTGTCAAAGTTGTAGCACCTATCATGGAAGCTCAGCTTGTAGAGACAGCAATCCTGAATATCATCAATCACCAGAGCCTCATTGCTACCAAAGCAGCCCGCGTCTGCTATGCTGCAAAGGGTGATGCGATCATGGAATTTGGTCTGCGTCGTGCCCAGGGACCGGATGCAGGTATCTTTGGCGCACGTGCCGCAGTCATCGGTGGATGTGCCGGTACTTCCTGTGTTCTCACAGGCAAAATGTTTGATGTACCGGTACTTGGAACTCACGCACACAGCTGGATCATGAGCTTTCCAGATGAATATACCGCATTCAAAACCTATGCAAAACTTTATCCCAATGCCTGCACCTTACTGGTAGATACCTATGATGTCCTGAAATCCGGTGTTCCAAATGCAATTCGTGTATTTGAGGAAATGCGTGAAGAAGGTATTCCGCTTACCAAATACGGTATCCGTATCGATAGTGGTGATCTTGCCTACCTTTCCAAAGAAGCATATAAGATGCTTGCTGCTGCCGGATTTGATGATGCAGTTATTTCCGCTTCCAGCGATCTGGATGAATATCTCATTGAGAGCCTGAAGGCTCAGGATGCCAAGATTAATTCCTGGGGTGTCGGAACACGACTGATCACTGCCAACGATAATCCTGCATTCGGCGGTGTATACAAACTTGCTGCTGTCAAAGATGCAGACAGTACCGAATTTACACCTAAGATCAAGCTTTCCGAAAACACAGAGAAAGTAACCAACCCTGGAAATAAAACCGTATATCGTCTCTATAATAAGAAAACCGGAAAAATCAGAGCAGATCTTATCTGCCTTGCTGATGAAAAGCTTGATGCAGACCAGAACATGGTTCTCTTTGATCCAATCGATACCTGGAAAAAGACAAAAGTTCTCGGCGGAACCTATGAAGTACGCGAACTTCTCGTTCCTGTCATCAGAGAAGGTAAACGGGTCTATGAATCTCCATCTGTTATGGAGCTTCGCGAATACTGCCAGAAAGAGCAGAATACTCTCTGGGATGAATCCAGACGTTTCGTAAATCCTCAGAAAGTATATGTAGACCTTTCTCAGAAACTCTGGGATCTGAAAAAAGACCTTCTGGAAGAAATAAGTGAGAAAGCTCTCGACTGAGCATAAACTCAGATTAAGAGTAACAAAACAGACAAGTCCCCGGCTCCAACCGCAAAAATCAACAGGCAGTTGAAGCCGGGGACTTACTTGATTCAGTTAAAACATATGCTGACATCACAAATTTCGCTTTTAGTCCCAACTCTCATATTTGGTCCAAAAAGCCCTACACCGGATGTAACGATATTATGCATATTTCCTTTCTTCAGATAACCACAGGGATTTTCCCAGAAGAATCTGATCACAATATTTCCCGGAAATACCTGTCCGTCATGGGTATGTCCGCAGAGATCTACGTCCACACCTGTATCCGCCAGTTCCTGAAGTTCTCTCGGCTCATGATCGATAACCAACACTGGCAGTGACACATCCATACCCTCTGTGATTTCCTGCGGAGTCTTTCGTTTATCAATCCCCCGTCCGGGACGCTCATAATCCGGTCTGCCATACAGATAAAAGGAATCATCAATGAGCACATACTCATCTCTCAGAAGCGTAATCCCCGCTTTCTCCAGAAACTCATCCATCTCCGGGGTACTCTCTTTCTTTTCCTTACTGCCAAAGGTGAAGCCTGCCAGGATCTTTTCCTGAATATCATGATTTCCGTAACATGCATACACACCATACTTCGACCGAATTCCTCTCAATATCTCTGCCAGTTTTTCCGGATCATCCAGTGCCTCATATTCATTGTCAAAAATATCTCCTGCCACTACCACCAAATCCGGATTCTGCTTATTGATCTTCTCTGTCATCTGCTCCATCTGCTTGCATCCAATATTATATCCCAGATGAAGATCTGCGACCAGAACCACATTTAACTCCTTCATATTTCCTGCCTTTTTATCAACAGAAATATTGTACTTCGTTGTATGTATATTTCCGGCACTGAGCACTCCGTAAATACTGACTGTTGAAATGATCACCGCACAGACAGCTCCCACAACAGCAGTTCCCATATTGCTGAAAAGCAATTCTCTCCCCGGAAAGGCAAAATTTCTAAGAGGATATTTCAGTAACAGTCTCAATCCATCCGCGATTCCCAGAGTCATAAGTGTATACATCAAAACACCGAGCCAGTAATTACTCAGAAGCTTCATAAATCTCCTGAATCCTGATGCAGGTGCCATAAATGCGATCAGTATACTAAACACTACAAATAAATATACAAGTCCAATCCCCCTGCACACCCACACATTCTGAAAAACCGTATGCAATACCTGAAACCAGTGCAGGCTGCGAAGCAGGATATACACGCATACCAACAGATAAAACGGTGCCAGATATATTGCAGCCATATAATATGTCTCCTTTCCAACTCTCATTGCCATAACAATTTTATTACTATAACAATTCCAGAAAATCATAATTGCTTCTTATTATACAAAAAAGAATCCTCAGCCGCTAGTGTGCCGACAAGTTGATTCTTGAAACAATCTTGCAGGATAAATTTTCTTATTTCAAGGCGGAGGAAGGAGGCGTAGCGGTGGCTACGGCGACCGACGACAACGCGGAAATAAAAAATTTAGACGCAAGATTGTTCGAGAAATCAACTTGTCGGTACACTACCCTAAGCTGCTGAAGATTCTATGAATTTTACTGTTCCATCTGTCTTCCCAGAAATCCGCTTGCTGTTCTGATGAGCATCTTCTCTGATTCACCCATCACATCCCTTTCATTCTTTCCCAGTAAAAGCACAGATCCTATTGTATCTCCTGCACTGATAATAGGCTGCATGATCTGGGAATACAAAGGTTCTCTCTGTTCCTGAGTCACAGGTATCCTGCTTCTGTCATTTCCGTTGGCAAACACAGAGCTTCTCTCCGTAATTGCATCTTCCAGAGCTTTGCTGATAGGTTTTCCCACATATTCCCTGCTTCCCTGTCCCGCAGCAGCCACCACCTGATCGTGATCTGTAATACACGCTACCATCCCGCTTGACTGCGCCAGCGCCTCTGCATATTCCTTTGCAAAAACATTCAGTTCTCCGATAGGGGAATACTTTTTCAGAATAATCTCCCCCTCCCGGTCAGTAAAAATCTCCAGTGGTGTCCCCTCTTTTATCCGCAGCGTTTTTCTGATCTCCTTAGGAATGACCACACGCCCCAGATCATCTATGCGCCGAACAATTCCTGTCGCTTTCATGCACTTTTCTTCCTCCTGTTTTTCCTTTTATCGAAGTTTACTGTCTTTGTACCCTTCAGTTTCCATATCATGTGTTGTATGGTTATTATGTGGAAAAACAGGCAGAATATACATTTCTGTATTTACAAAAAATGCCATTTAACCATAATCAGGCGGTTAAACCTGAGTAAAAAAGAACCCCTTCACCAGGCAGCATCAATCTCTGCTTAAAGTGAAGGGATTTCCTCATCCATCGTTATTTATTTTACACGATAACCTTCGCAACTGCAAGACCATAAACTTTAAGTTTATCGCTGCCATTGCCATAAATCCAACTGATCTGGCCTTCCGGTACGGGAATGCTTACAGCTTCTGTTCCGAAATTCTGATAAATATAATATTTCTCATTTTCATTCTCTCTCACTGTGATCTCCAGTGCATCCGGGATTTCTTCTTTGATTCCGCAGGAAACGCCGCTGTCTTTGAGCACTTTTTCAAGGAAGTCTCCATAGAATTCTTTATCAGCATCTGCTGCCACATACCATGCCTTACCTTTGCCGTATTCATTCACTGTCAGGCAGGAATAGCCTTCATAGAAATCACTTCCGTAGGTCATTAAAGTACGTGCTCCGCGAAGCTCCACAAGGTCGCACAGATATTTACATGTATAAGTCTTATCCAGTCCAAGTTCATTGCCAGCCACAGGAACAAAAGAATTTTCTTCCCAGTCATAAAGGCCGTCAATTTCTGTGCTTCTGATTCCCAGTACATCCATCAGTCCATGTGGTGTTCCTTCCAGATAACACCTGTCTGTGTCATCTGCAATTCCGGACCAGTAACTTGTGATCAGTGTACCGCCGTTTTCCACGAACGCACGAACCTTTTTGGCAAAACCTTCCTTGAACATATAAACCATTGGAAGAGCCAGTACTTGATATTTATCCAGTTCACAGGTCATATCGATCACATCCACATTGACGCCCTGCTTCCGGAAACCTCTGTAGAATTTCAGCATTGCTTCCAGATAATGAAGCCCTTTATTTCTGGGTCCCTGGCTGTCCTCCATTGCCCACTGGCTGTCCCAGTCATAAAGCATGGCAACCGAGCTGTTCACAGTTGTTCCTGCCAGTTCTTTTAACTCTTTCAGAACTTCTCCAACTCTGGAAACTTCTTTAAACACTCTTGTATCATTTCCACCGTAATGATCGATCACTGCTCCGTGGAACTTCTCAGAAGCACCTCTGCTCTGGCGAATCTGGAAATAGAGAGCACCTTCTCCGCCATGTGCAATTGCCTGCATGGACTGTGCAAAAAGCATTCCCGGTTTCTTTAACTTGCTCACACTCTGCCAGTTTGTAGAAGTCGGGCAGGATTCCATCTGGAAGAACGGCTTTCCTTTCAGAGAACGCATCAGATCATGGCACATACCATTGTCATAAGCTGTATCGATCACTGCTTCTTTATGCCATGTCGGATAAGTATCCCAGGAAACCACATCAATCTCTTTTGCAATCTTAAAATAATCTAAACCACCAAAATAATGCATCAGATTAGCAGTAGTCGGAAGTGTGCTTCCTCCCTCTCTCAATGCTGCAATCTCATGATGAATGAAATCCGCTGTCTGATGAGTAACAAATCGTTTCCAGTCCAGATTCAGTGCATGAAGCTGTGTCTCACCAATCTTAGACGGACTCTCGATCTGGTCAAAGCTGTTATAAGTATGACTCCAGAAAGTGGTGCACCACTTATCATTCAAATTTTCAATAGTCTGATATTTCTCTTTCAACCAGTTACGAAATGCTTCCTGACACAATGGGCAGTGACATTCTCCGCCATATTCATTGGAAATATGCCACAGGATCACACCCGGATGTGTGGCAACCTCCTGTGCCAGCTTTTTGTTAATAATATGTACCTTCTCTCTGTAAACAGGAGAAGTATAACAATGATTATGTCTGAATCCAAATAACGCTCTGTGACGCGTTTCATCTACACGAAGTACCTCCGGATACTTATCTGCCATCCATTTTGGTCTTGCACCTGACGGTGTAGCCAAGATTGTAGAAATTCCTCTTTTATAAAGCTTATCAATGATTTCCTGCAGCCATTCAAAATGAAATACACCTTCTTCCGGTTCCAGTGTAGACCAGGAAAAAATCCCAAGGCTTACTACATTACAGCCAGACTCCTCCAGCATATCAATATCTTTTTCCAGAATATCCGGTCTCTTTAACCACTGTTCCGGGTTGTAATCACCTCCATGGAGCAGCTTATCCGTTCTAAAGTCCATACTTGTTCTCCTCTTAATTCTCTATTCTCAGTCGTTTTCTTTTTCACTATCATATTTAATACTCTATCCAATTTCAAAACACACTATTCTCGCTGCTTATTACTTTTCTCAGTCAAAGCAGACGGGATTTGATTTCATTCTTCTTACAGGATATAGTTTGC
Source organism: Blautia sp. Marseille-P2398 (assembly GCF_964240315.1). Taxonomy (NCBI): domain Bacteria; kingdom Bacillati; phylum Bacillota; class Clostridia; order Lachnospirales; family Lachnospiraceae; genus Blautia; species Blautia sp. Marseille-P2398. The sequence goes on along the minus strand of NZ_CAXSTD010000010.1, from coordinate 17,468 downwards.
AATTACTCCAAGCACCAGCAAATGCAAAGGATAAAAAGCATAATAGACATATTTATTGATGTGATCCTTTCTCTCTCCAGTGCAGCACCAGATTCCATAGAACGCAATCGGTCCGGTCACATACATCAGACTGATAATACAGCCCAGCACTGTTTTCAGCACATTTCTTGTCTCAAACACATAGAACACAAACACAAGCAGAACAATACAAAGTCCATACTCTGCCCGGAAAATGCTCACCCAGACAATAGCTGCGATCAGGATCAGTACCTTTAACATACCACCTGTAAATCCGGAAGTTTCTTTAAACAGATCTAAGCATTTCAGCATAATCAGGCAGATACACATCGTGATCATTGCGTTCTGACTGGAAAAGTCCCATACTTTTCCGCAGATTGCCAGATCATATGGAATCTCACTGACCAGTGCAGTAACAGCCATCATGATCAGATACTTCTTATAATCCGATGTATTACGAAATCCCTCTACCAGCAGAAACGCAAATACGGGAATCGCCATCCCGCCTATAAGCTGCATAATGGATCCGACTCCCGCAAGTGTCATCAAACGGGAATCCTGAGACATCGCCTGGTTCAGACTCTCCTGAGTATACTGGTCTAAATGGATCAGGCCTTTTTCAATAATGGCAATTCCAACTGTCTGGATCAGCATAGTAATACATGCAAACATCTTCAGCCCATCAGCTGTGATATCCGGAGTTTTCCAGACGATTCCTCTTCTTCCCGTTGTCATATTCATAATATCAACCTTTTACAGCACCGCCTGTAATTCCTTCCACATAGAATTTCTGCATGATCATAAACAGAATAGAAATCGGTATGGATACCAGTACACCACCTGCGCAGAACTGAGTAAAATAAGAATTGATAAGGCTCTTATCCAGCATCTTGTACAGACCAATGGCAACTGTATATTTGGAAGAAATACCGGCATTCAGGATCATCTTTGCATATACGAAATCCATCCATGGCACCAGGAAACTGCTGATAACTGTATAAACAACAATCGGGCGGCTCATGGGCAGAACCATCTGGAAGAAGATTCTTGCCTCACTGCATCCATCAATTCTGGCAGCCTCGCAGAGTGCTCTCGGAACTGTATCAAAGAATCCTTTCGCAATCAAATAACCAAGACCTGAAGAAGCAGAGTAAACCATGATCAAACCGGCATAGCTGTTTGTCAGATTAAAAGATTTCAGTGTGAAGTAAACTGCAATCATTGCCAGCATACCAGGAAACAGATTCAGGATAACTGCCATGTTCATCAGCGGTTTTCTCATCTTGAATCTCATAACAGATGTTGCATATGCAACCATCAGTACGAACATAGTGGAAATCACACATGTAAAGCATGCAATGATAAATGTATTCAGAAACCACTGCGGAAACTGAGATACAGAATCTGAATGAAACAGCTTCATGTAATTGCTGATGCTCCATTCCTTCGGAAAAAATGTACTGGTATTCATTCCTGAATATGCACTGAAGGAAGTACATAACAGCCAGATGATCGGGATCAGCCAGATAAATGCCAGCACTGCGATCAATAAATTATGTAATACTATAGAAGAAGTACGACTGTCTTTCATCTTTTTCATTATTGATATGTTCCCTCCTTATCTCCCTTGATCATCCTGTTAAATGCAACCAGGGTGAATACTGCACAGATAATAAACACGATAATACCGATTGCTGATGCCATCTTATAGTTGTAGTAATCCTGAGTCAGACGGAACAGCCAGGTAACCAGAAGGTCAACCTCTTTTGCCTGTGAGCTTGCCATTGCCTGATTAGTTGTTGTATAAACATCCTGTGTGAGCAGATAAATAACATTAAAGTTATTAATATTTTTTACAAAGTCTGTGATCAGAGCAGGTCCTGTTACAAAGAGCAGATATGGCATTGTAATCTTTCTGAATATCTGGAAGTTTGTTGCACCGTCTACTCTTGCACTCTCAAGCTGGTCAGAAGGAAGGTTCATCAGAACACCTGTTGCGATCAGCATCTGATACGGAACACCAATCCAGATATTAATGAGAATGATCATTACATGTGCCCAGCCCGGAGCAGAAAGAAACGGAATATAGCTTGTGGACACAAGTCCTATGCTTCTTAAGAATCCGGTCAGTCCAATGCTGTGACAGATTGTGTTGACGATACCACCATTGGAGAAGAAATTACGCACCAGCAGAAGTGATACAAACTGCGGGACTGCAATCGTTACGATAAATAAAGTACGCCACATCTTCGACAGTCTTGTCTTCTTGCTGTTAAGAAGCAGTGAAAGCAGGATACCTCCGATATAAGTTGTAAATGTTGCGAAGAAAGCCCATACAAGTGTCCATCCCAGAACCCGCACAAATGCATATCCGAACGTAGATGTAAGACCGCCGCCGCCAAACAAACTGATAAAGTTACTGAAACCTACCCATGAGAACAACTCAGTAGGAGGCATATGCTGCTGATCATAATTTGTAAATGCTACAAAGATCAGAAGTAAGATGGGGATTAATGTGAAAATCACAACTCCAAGTACCGGAAGTGTCAGTAATGTAATATGAAACTTCTCTTCTGTCAGTGATCTGAGATCTTCTTTAAAAGTATTGATATGCTTTCCCGCTTCTTCCATTTTCTGAAGTGTATAAGCATTGATCACGTTCTTAAACCACACAACAGCTACCGCAAACCATACAACAAAGCTGAACAATGAAAACAACAGGATCGTAAAGGAATTATCATAATCATTAAATTCACTTTTCATTGTTTTCATGTTAAAGACTTTTTCCATCTTTACAGTACCAAGGGTACTGAATTTTGGTACATACTGCATTGCAAATTTCACTGAAAAAACGATCACTGCGATCTCCAGCAATGTCATCAGTACTGCTTTCACATACTGTTTACGCTTTGCATAGCCTGCGCCCATCCAGATCAGGGACAGCTTTACAAAGGCATCACCTTTCACTACAGCAGTACCAAAGTCAGCAAAAAATCCACCGATGGATTTAAAGAATCCACTCACTGCCGCTGCAGCAGAATTATTGTCCTGTGCTGCCATATCTCTCCTCCTCGTCATTTCATTTTTGTTACTATCTTTTCTCAGACAGCATCTGCCGTTTCCTTAAAACAGCTCACATGCCGTTATGCATATGGGCCATTTTTTTAAATCTGTTATATAATTTTTTTATTTTACAATTATTCTACAGAAGCAGCAGCACCCTCTACCAGATTATCAAGTGCTTCCTGGATTGCATTATCATCATCTGCAGATAATGTTCCCTGTGCAATCAGTTCTCCGAATGTCTTTGCAGGATCCCAATATTTTCCGCCAACCTTCTGAGCCTGTGCATATTCAGACTGAGCTGCAAGTGCTGCAAGTGCTACATTTTCCTGAACAGAATCAGATGCTGCTACATTCTTGTTTGAAGGACCGCTTTCTCTCTGATCAAAGAACATCTGCTGGGATTCTTCATTTGTAAGGTACTCAGCAAGAAGAACTGCCCATCCGGAATTCTCAGAATAGCCGTTTACACCAACATATTTGTAACCGGCAACAGATCCCTGCTGAACCTGTTTGTCACCAACTGTGAATGTAGGAAGCTTTGTTGCTGCATATCCGTCACCAAATATCTCCTTTGCTGTGATTGCATCCCATGTACCGGAAACGCATGCTGCCAGATTACCGGATGCAAGCTGATTAGACATATCACCATCAGCAACTGCCATAAATGCCGGATTAGATGTAATATCAAGCATTCCTTTTACTACATCAACACCTGTATATCCATCAGCACTTGTTCCGTTCCAGTCCATAGTTGTTGTTCCGTCATCATTAAGTCCTGTTGTAAATCCTGCTCCATAGAAGAAAGAAGCATTGTACCATCCGGAAGCAAGTGTCATACCAACTTTCTTTCCGGCCTTATCAGCTGCTTCAAGAAGGCTGTCCCAGCTTGCTGCATCTTCCTCGGAAATTACAGATGAATCATAGTAAAGAAAATATCCGTTGTCAGCTGCTCTTGGAAATGCATACAGACTGCCATCAATTGTTGCTGCATCAATAGCGCCTTCAACGTTTGCAGCTTTTACATCATCAAGTGTTGTATCTGCAAGCTGAAGTGCTTCTGCATAATCATCAAGTTTCAGAAGTGCTCCTGCTTTTACAAGATCCGGAAGCTGATCATCTGCGAATGCATATACATCTGCACCAGCCTCTACGTCTGTCAGAATAGTATCTTTTGCAGTAGACTCAGATTCTACGCCAATCTGAATATCAAATTTCTGATCTGCATACTTCTCCTGGAATTTATCTGTCAGTTCTTTTAATAAATTCTGGTCTTCTTCAGCTCCCCATACAGTCAGTTTAATTGTCTCATCCTCTGCTGCACTTACACATACTGTGCAGGAAAGTGCCATAGCTGCTGCCAGTAACGGTGCAATCACCTTTTTTACATTTTTTCTCATTTTCTCTTCCTCCTGTTTTTGATGGTTATGCCTAAACAGCCCGCATCCGATTTGCGTAATAAACGCCCTCAGTTTTGTTTGCGCAACCGTTTGTTCATATTTTTAGTATATTCCTTTATATTTATAAAGTCAATTAGCCATTATTATCTAATTTCAAAACTCTTTTTTTGTCATATTGCACAATTCAGTTTGATTTTTTCGTTTTTTCATACAATGATATACTTGATTTGTGCAACCGTTTTCATTTTGATAAAATCAGATTGTCCAGAGAATTTCAACCGATTTTTTTATACACAAAAAGTTCTCTGCTTATTGATCCTTACAATAAATACAGAGAACTTTCTAATCCTGCCATTCATTTTCAATTTCTATAATCTGATCGGATTTTACATCCATATACTACTGTGTCGACTCCCGCAACACTACCTGGTAGTTCAGAGGCACTGTATCCTCCAGTGGCTTCTCTCCCAGGATGTTCAGTAATTTCGCACATGCCATCTTTCCCAGTCTTACCGTATCAAAGCGTATACTGGTAATCGGTGGATTATTATATTCCAGATTCTTACTGTCATACATACTGGCTATTTTTATTTCTGCAGGAACCGATATTTTCTTTTCCCTCAGACTGCTCAGACACATGCTGCAGATCACATCATCCATACAGACAATACCATCCGCGCCTTCTTCAAGCAGTCTCTTCACAGCATCAGATACTGCTGCCTGATTATCCGTATCCATGAAGATCAGATTTTCGTTAACAGAAACTCCCATTTCCTCATGTGCTTCCAGAAACCCCTGATATCTGCTTCCGGTAACATTGTAGGACTGATTTCCACCCAGAAGTGCCAGATTCCGAAAACCTTTCATCAACATAATACTTGTCAGTTCTTTTCCGGCTTCCTGGTTCTTGTTATCTACAAACGGAACTTCCGGATCTGAAGATGGGCCGATCAATATATATGGTTCCTTACAGTTCTTCAGATATTTCTGTACCTTGGAACTTACCACTGCTCTGCTTACAATGATCCCGTCGACTTTTCGATTTGCCTCCAGTCTCTGTATCTGCGATACATCTGCTCCATCAATCATAGAAATAATAATATCATAATCATAGGAGGAAGCCATCTCACAGATTCCATTCATACAGTCTTTAAAAAAAAGAAACTCTGTGGCAACATAATCCTTCGGCATCAGCAGTGCAATATTATAAGTTTTACGCTGTGCCAACCCCTTTGCCACAACATTGGGTCTGTAATCATGTTCTTTTATAAATGCCCGTACTCTGTCTCTTGTAGCCTGACTGATTCTTCCCTTTCCTGAAATAGCACGTGATACCGTAGTCTTACTTACCCCAAGCTCCCGGGCGATATCTTCTATTGTATATATCTTCTTTTCTTCTGTTTCCATAAAATACCCCACTTTTTGCGCAACCACTTGATTATTTTCTATAAAATAACAAAATACTCAAGCACTTACAAATAACTTTTAAAGAAGATATACCGGCAGTTCCTCATTAATATGAACAGAACCTTTTGCTGTTTTTTTCTTTTCTTCTGCAACAGATATTGTTTCCGGTTTCTCTGCCTCTTTTGTGGATACAACGGGCTTCTTTACGGTTTTCCCGGCACCTGCATTTGCTGCACGCCGAATACTCTCCCTGCCTACTGACATAATTCCATGACCTCCTCTGCCAATCTCGTATATTCCCTGGCACTTCTGCTTGATTTTTTATATTCCACAACCGGAATACTGTTATCCTGTGACCATTCTACAGAGCTGTCCACTCTGATGATCTGCTCAAATACATGAATATCCTCAAGTTCATGCAGTGTTTCCATTGTCTGTTTATAATAACTCTTTCTTGTATCTACCTTTGTCACTGCAATTCCGGCAACTTCCAGTTCCGGAGTAATCTGCTTTACTTCATTAAGAAATTCAAACATATTCGCAAGTCCGAACATTCCCCATGGACTTGCCTCAACAGGAATAATTACCCTGTCTGATGCACAAAGGATATTCATCACCCAACCACCCAGCGTAGGAGGTGCATCAATCAGAATATAGTCATAATTTCCTGCATCCTTTATCTTCTGAATGCATTTTCGCAGGATAAATTCTCTCTGCCATTTTGTAAAAAGTTCATATTCTATAGAACTCATCAATGTAGACGATGGTATCAGATCCAGATTTTCGTAGGGAGTATGTACCACATAACCGCTGAGCTCTTCCTGTTTTCCGATTGCGCAATACAGATTCTTCTCTCCTTTCGCCTGCTCCAGCACCCAGTTCTCCGGAAAAAAAGCAAGAGAAAGATTTAACTGCATATCTCCATCGATCAGAAGAACCTTTTTCCCTGCCTGAGCCATCGCCGCTCCAAGGTTTGAACAGGTTGTGGTTTTTCCACTTCCACCCTTATTATTTGTAAAACATATCGTTATGGTTTTTCCCATGGAACTGTCTCCTTTACCACTTACTTTACTTGTATTATAGGAGATTTATCATATAGATTCAACTGTTTTCCTCATCTTCGCAACCCTGTAACTCATTTGCATTGCCGGACAAACATTTCTTTGATTCCCAAAATAAGCCCTTGATTTTTTGTTTTTTTGTGTTATAGTATTTATATACTTGATATGTAGTTTTTAAAACTATATTATATTGTTTTCATTATATTTATCTGAATGAATGGAGGCGTTTTTATGAAATTTAAATTAAAAGATCCCGGAAGTGCGATCACTCATGGTATTGCCCTTCTTCTCGCTGCAGTCGGAGCAGTTCCTCTTATTATCAAGGCAGCGCGTTCTTATGATGTGCTCCATATTGTTGCTTTAAGTATTTTTATCCTTACCATGGTTCTGCTCTATGCAGCCAGTACCATTTACCATTCTGTAGATTCTACAGAGAAGGTCAATCGACGGCTGCGAAAAATGGATCACATGATGATTTTTGTGATGATCGCCGGAAGCTATACTCCTGTATGCCTGATCGTTCTTCATAACCGCATTGGATATATTCTGTGCGCGCTGGTATGGAGTATTGCAGTCCTCGGCATTATCTTAAAGGGCTGTTGGATTACCTGTCCCAAATGGTTGTCCTCTGTACTGTATATCGCCATGGGCTGGCTGTGTGTACTGGCATTTGTTCCAATCTTCCATGCACTCCCACGTGCAGGATTTGACTGGCTTCTTGCAGGCGGAATCATTTATACCATCGGTGGTGTGATCTATGCATTAAAAGTTCCGCTTTTTAATTCCAGACATAAGAATTTTGGTTCCCATGAGATCTTTCACATCTTTGTTATGCTTGGAAGTGCCTGCCATTTCATTGTCATGTACTTTTTTGTTGCTCCACTACCTGTATAACCGTCAATTTGCCAATAAACAAAACAAGGGGTTGCAGCACCGGATTTTTTTCGGTGCTACAACCCCTTAACAATACAATTTTCTCTGCTACAGCATAATCCCTGCAGGAAAGCTTTTATATTACACAGCTACTCTTCTTTCCGGATACAATCCATAGGATCCATATCCCACGCCAAAATATCCATAATAGCTCTTCGCCTCTGCAAACAGCGGATCGTATACTCTGCCTCCGATTTCAGCCCAGCAATGACCGCTTCCGTCAGTTGCCGTTGTATCTACGCAGACATAAACATTCTTATATCCAAGAGCCTTTGCAAGATAGGCAAACGAACAGGCATCTGAGAAACAGTCCCCGCCTTTTCCGCTCAGTATCAGATAATCGTTTGCATATAACGCAGGCCATGCAGTCTGATTATAAAATATTCTTCTGGTATCGTAATAATGCTGATACATTACCCATCTGAAACAGGTTTCAAATTTCTCACTTTTTGACATACTCGGTTTTGTGATCTTGCTGACAACATCCTTTGCTCTCTGCAAAGTCTCATACTCATACGCTTTGGTGGAATTCATTTTCTTTCCATTTGGATAATAAATCGTCTTTCCTTTTTTCCAGGCTTCCAGAATTCCCTTTTCTGTACAATAATAAATTGTATTTCCAACTTTAACTGTTTTCGTTCTCAGAACACCCTTGTCACTGAAATAGTAATATTTTCCGCTGATTTTCTTAACGCCACTGTAACGTATTCCATTGGAATCAAAATAATATTTCTTGTTATTGTATTTGATCCATCCGGTTTTCATAAATCCTTTTGGACTGAAATAATAAACTTCACCATGGATTTTACGCATTCCTGTAAGATACTGTCCATCTTTAAAATATTTCTTATTTTTTGTTCCATACTCACACCAGCCATTTTTCACCTCCGGTATGGGTGTTGGTGCAGGTGTCTCGATTGGTGTTACATCCGGAGCCGGTGTTTCAATCGGGATCGGTGTTACAGTAACATCCGGTACTTCTGCTGCCATGGCCGGAACACTGCCCATCACACATACTGCGCATACTGCAAGCCATTTTGTCATCTTTTTCATTTTCTCTTATCCTCCTTATCTGACGGGTTCAGAAGCTCAGCAACTCCAGTTTTTTATTTCTGGTAAATTGTTTAATCTCATATTCACGTCTCATCGCTTCTTCTTTTGTTGAAAATCCTTCATAATATACAAGTGTAACCGGTCTTTTGGTCCTTGTATATTTCGCGCCGTTCTTTCCCTCGTTGTGTGCTTTCATACGTTTTTGCAGACAGTTTGTCCACCCTGTATAAAGAGTCCCATCTGCACATTTAACAATGTAAGTATAATTCATCATAATCACCCGACAGTCTTATATTATAATCAAGCAACTGTCTTATTGTCTGGAATTGCATTATTTGAAATTTTTTATAATTTATGTAAAGGACAACTGCTATCTTTTGCGGTCGTCCCTGTTTCTATAATAAACAGTCGGTTTAAAACACGTATCTCATCCGGACACATATTCTTTCTGACAGCCAGATCTCTCAGCACCAGAAATACCAATATGTCAAAAAAGCAGGCAGGGAAACCGACTGCGGATTTTCTTTCCCACCTGCTTTATTATACGTTTATTTTCTTATTTTGTGAATATCATTTTTCGAAGATTCCAGAGATTTCCCCTGAATTTTCCGCCTTTTACCTTTAGCTGCAGATCTTCACGATCCGGATAATATCTGGTTGAGAATACAATCTCTCCATCATTCAGATAAAGTTCCACTGCAGAAGTATCTGCAAGAATCCGGATATTGTTCAGTTCACTGACTTTCGCTTTCCGCTTATTTCTTCCTGCACCCGCAATTTCAGAAAATCCAATCTCCGCAATTTCATTTTCATATTTAAAGAGCATCTGTCCGCCCATACTGATCTGAAAACTTCTGTCTGTCACTGCAATATCTTCAATTAACAGATCAAAACCTTCATTTACTGCTACACGAACCTCAACAATTGATTTTTCATCATCAAGAATTGTTTTCTCTTTTCGGAGTCTCTCCAGTTCTTTTGCCGGATACTGGAATATTTTTCCATCCTTTACCCTCAGTTCCCGCGGTACGGTAAGACAATGCTGCCAGCCTTCATCAATGGTTTTATTGGTATATTCCTCCTCTGCATCCGGCATTCCCATCCATCCTATCAGAAGTCGCCTTCCGCTGTTATCTGTAAAGGTCTGTGGAGCATAAAAGTCAAATCCCATATCCCACTCACGAAAGTCTCTTTCATCTACAGAGCCATCCTCTTTTACCGGAAAATAGCCTGACTGATAGATATTCTGAAAACGAAATTCTTCCCTCTTCAAGCCCTGTGGTGATACAGACAGAAATTTCTTCCCGTCCAGTTCGAAATAGTCCGGGCATTCCCACATATAGCCAAAAGCTTCCGGTGTGGTTATTATATGTTTAAATTTCCATTCTTTCAGATTTTCTGATTCATAAACCAGAACTGCACCTTTATCTCCCTTAAGACGTCCGCCAAGAACCATTAAATACCTGTCGTTTTCTTTCCAGACTTTCGGGTCTCTGATATGACAGGTAAACTCTTCCGGATATTTTTCAAAAGAAATTATCTCTTCTTTATCTCCGAAATGAATTCCGTCCTCACTTTCTACATGAAGCGTACTGGTCTCACGTCCTTCATTAATATAATCATAATCACCGTCAATCTTTACATTCCCGGTGAAAAACAAATGAAGTTTTTCACTCTCTGCCAATGCAGATCCGGAATAGACACCATGACAGTCATAAGGAGAATCCGGATAAAGAGCTGTCCCTTCGTATTTCCAGTCTACCAGATCTTCGCTTGTATAATGTCCCCAGAATTTCAGTCCGCCTTCCACATCAAAGGGAGCGTATTGAAAAAACACATGATATCTGCCTTTATACCAGCATAGTCCATTCGGATCATTGAGCCATCCGACCGGCGGCATCAGATGATGTCCAAGCCGGAATCTTCCTTCTGTCAGATCTGCGTTCTTTTCAATTACTTTTATATTTCTTTCAAGAACTTTAGTTAGCGTACTCATTTCACAATCTCCAATACTTTATCTGATGGTGTTACCGAATCTTCCGACAGGATTTTCACATCTTTATAATCATCCGAATTCGTTACAATAAGAGGAGTCGTCACATCGTATCCTGCTGCCTTAACTTTCTCCATATCAAAGGAAATCAGAAGCTGGCCTTTCTTTACGTGATCTCCATTCTTTACATGAGATGTAAAATATTTTCCATTCAATTCCACTGTATTGATCCCGATATGGATCAGAAGCTCCATACCACTTTCCGTACTTAAACCAACTGCATGCTTTGTATCAAAAACAGTCTCAACCACAGCATCACATGGAGCAACAACTTCACCCTTCGATGGAATTACGGCAATTCCTTTTCCAAGTACTTCCGAAGCAAATGTAGCGTCATTTACCTGGGAAAGCAAAATCGCAGTTCCTTCTGATACACTATAAAGCACAGAATCATCTGCATTGCTTTTTTCTGTTGTTGATTTATCTCCCACAGCTTCAACACTTTCTGTCTTTTCAGAAACATTAGTGTCCTTATATCCAAACAACCAGGTAAGTACAAAGGCAGCACCAAATGCAATCACAAACATAAGAATATAAGAAACCGGATTATTCAGACAAAGAAGAATTCCAAAGATACCGGTTACGCCAGTTCCCGTAGCCCCCAGTCCTGTAACAGATGCAAACAGTGCACCAAATGCACCACCAATACATCCCATCACAAATGGTTTTCCAAAGCGAAGGTTAACACCAAAGATCGCAGGTTCAGTAATTCCCATACAGGCACTTAATGCAGACGGAACTGCCATTGATTTAATCTTCTGATCCTTTGTCTTAAGTGCTACTGCAAGAGTGGCTCCACCCTGTGCAATATTCGCTGCAGAAGCAAGAGGCAGCCAGTAAGTAACTCCAAATTTAGACAACTGTCCAAGATCAATGATCGTGTACATATGGTGAACACCGGCAACCACCGTCGGTGCATAAAACGCACCCATAATAAAACTTCCGATACCAAATGGCAATGCGATCAGCCACTGAATCCCATTCAGAAGTCCGTTCTCAACAGTAACAAAGATAGGTCCGATAATGGATAATGTCAGATATCCTGTTACAAAGACACTTACAAGCGGAGTAACAAACAGATCAAACATTGCCGGCACTACTTTGTGAAGTCTCTTCTCAATCTGAGCCAGTACCCATACTGCAATGATAACCGGAATTACATGCCCCTGATATCCGACCATATCAATAGAGTAAAGTCCAAACCATACTTTCTGAGTTGCTTTAACACCTTCTGTGGCAACTGTCCATGCATTCTGGAGATTCGGATGAATCATGATCATACCGATAACTGCACCCAGATACGGGTTTGCACCAAACACTTTAGCACCGCTGTATGCGATGAGGATTGGCAGGAACGTATATGCCGTATTACTGAAAAGCTGTGCAAATGTATAAATAGAACCGCTGGTATCAATATTCAAAAATCCATTGTTTACCATGAAGTTCAGTGCTTCCATAATTCCCATCAGGAAACCACTTGCAACAATTGCAGGAATAATCGGCACAAAAATATCTCCAAGTGTCTTGATCAGTCTCTGTACCGGATTTGCCCTGGAAGCCGCAACTTTTTTCAGCTCTTCTTTACTGCTCTCAGAAACTCCTGCAATCCGGATGAACTCATCATATACTTTATTAACTACACCTGTTCCCAGAATGATCTGCATCTGTCCCTGCGCAAAGAAAACACCTTTTACGCCTTCAATGTTCTCAACATATTCCTTATCAGCCTTTGAATTATCACTGATAACCAGGCGAAGACGTGTGGCACAATGAGCTGCGGAAATAATATTTTCTTTTTTACCGATATGGTCATATATCTCCTGTGCTGTTTTTCTGTAATCCATAATATCCTCCTTTTATGAAATCGTTCTCATATAAATGTACACTTCGAAATTCTCACATATTCAACAAATTTCACTTGTTAATCTTATAAAAATACCTTTTAACCTTAATATCATCTTATACCATTCCAAATTTACTCTGATATCTGATTATAACTCAGCAGATGTCTTGCACTCTCACGATATTTCTTATCTGATCACCAATATGTATTTCCTATGGATTGTATGTACTTTTATGGAATCGTTCTCATATATGCTATTATATCTGGGCGTTTTTTATTTGTAAATATGTAACATATCACAAATATTATATCCATTTTTTATATATTATTTCCAAAACACTCCCTTTAATATATGTAAATTAATATATGTAAATTCAATTATCCGGAAAAAAGAACTCTGATGATTGCCTCAGAGTTCCTCTTTCATGTTCAGTCATATATTTCGGTGAGACTCTCTGAGTACCACCTTACATCCCATTTTTATTTCTTTATGTACAGATGATGTTTCCTTAGATTCTATCAAATCTACCAGCACTTTTGCTGATTCCATTCCACTTGTCTTATAAAAAAAATGTACAGTAGTCAGCTTTGGTTCTATGATCTTTCCCAGAAAACTGTCTCCCATTCCGGCAATCTGAACCTGTTGAGGAATCTGATATCCGTTCTCCTTCAGCCAATTTGCCGCTCCAACTGCCATGGTATCTGTTGCACAGATCAATGTATCTACATCGGGATGCTCCGTAAAAAGTTCTTTCGCTTTCTCATATCCTGACTCTAATGTGAAATTTCCGCATTTTACACATCCACTTTCCAATGTAATCTGATTTTCTCCAAGAACCTTCTCCACACCTGATTTTCGCTGCCTGCCAACTGCCTCATCTTTATCCGTAACTGTAATATATCCAAACTTCTTTCCTGTCTTCACCATCTGTTCAGTAAGATTTACAGCAGCCTTATAATCGTCCTGAAAAATACATGGATAACCATCCAGCTGTTGTCCAAGTAAAACAATCGGAACTTTAAATCCCTTCATCATTTCCCTGTGCTGTTTTGTCAATATGGTGGCAATAAAAATAACACCATCGACCTGATTATCCCTGAACAGCGAAAGATATTTCAATTCTTCTTCAACACTGTTATTTGTATTTGCCAGTATCAGCTGATATCCTTTTTTGGTAAGTATGTCACTGATTCCGGCAACTTCCCGGCTGATCGTATTGGAATCTATCTTTGGCAGAATTACTCCGACCAGTTTTGTCTTCTTAGTACGCAGCCTCTGCGCCTGTGAAGAAGGCTGATACCCGGTTTCTTCAATAACTCTGCTGATATTTTTTTTCTTTTCCTCACTGACATAACCATTGTTCAGATACCTGGATACGGTAGCTCTGGAGACCCCTGCCAGTTTGGCAATCTCATTAATATTCATATAAAAAGCTCCTCTTTCATGCTGTCTGTATAATTTCCGAAAGTATTTTTATAACCAGCAGTATTTTATGATGCTAGAGCGTGTCTGAAAAATGCTTTCCGCAAGATGTATGTCACAATTTGTGGGAGATTTTGCCCCTAATCTGATATCCACGAATTGTTAACTGCTGAATCACTACATATTTTGTATTATACTACACATATCATTTCTGTTGCAAATATCAAAGTACTGTTTATACGTTACTGTCTTGGCCCTATACCAAATTAAGGGCTGCCGATCTACGGCAGCCCTGTTTTTTTCTTCTATTTCATTATGGAAGATATTCAATCGGATCTATTGGTTCTCCATCCTTTTTCATTGCAAAATAAAGATTGGTTCCTTCTGTGCTGTAATATTTTGTAGGCTGTGCAATATATCCTATCGTCGTTCCCTTTTTAATTGTATCTCCTTCTGACACTGTCAGATCTGTAAGCTGTCCATAAACAGCCTGATATCCATTTCCAAGTTCCATTGTCAGTGTAGTACCCGTCTGCGCATTCTGCTCTATAGAATAAACCTTGCCATTAACAGCAGCTACCACAGGTGCTCCCTCTACTGCACCGACAGCAATAGCCGGACTCAATTTATACTGATCAAGCGTCGGAAAATAAGTAGTCTGATCCATACTGTAATCAAGGAGAACATTTCCATTCACCGGCCACTCCATTAATGTATCTTCCGAAAAATTTACTGTCGCAAGATTCAGGGCCGATGCCGAAACATCTGTTGCTTCATCTGCCTGATCTTCTGATATCGTCTGGGATTTCATATTTGCATTTACTGATGATTCTTCTGCTTGCTGAGAATTTACAGCATTGTCAGTCTTATCCACATCTGCAGTATTATCTGATTCATTATTATCCACAGTATTCTGAGCTGTTTCCCCATACATTCCTTGTTTTTGGAATGTAACCTTTGTATCATCCAAATCTTCCCCGTCATCGGATATCCACTGATTTTCTGACTCCACATGATTCGTTCCTGCATCTTCACTCAATTGTTCTTCCGTATCCTGTGTACTTTCACCGACATTTTCTGTTTTTTCTTCAGGAGTTTTCTCTTTGACCGGGGAGGTACCTAACTGATAAACTGTAATTCCCAATGCTGCTACAGCGGCCAGTCCAACGGAATTGGCAATGATTCTTGTCACTTTGTTATTCATCATATTCCTTTCACCTCTGTTTTCATCTTCATATCTATAGGGTGTCCAGAATATTCGTGTCTATTCAGCAATTTACAGATTTTATGTTCAGCACATCCATCTCAGGAAAATAATATTGTAAAATCTCTTTTGCATTCGCAGACTCCTTTGCCATCTCATTCCCTCCATATTGTGAGAATCCTAATCCATGACCTTTTCCTCTACATAAAAATCGTATTTCCTTTCCAGACTTCTGAATTGTAAAATTTGAGGACGTGAGTCCCATTCCTTTTCTGAATGCCTCGCCTTCCAACACTTTCCCGTCAGCCAGAATTTCTGTAACATAACCGGCACTGTCCCTGGATTTTATTTCAATTCTTTCCGGAAGGACATTTTTATTTATGTATACACTATTCAAATAATCTTTTGCATTTTTATCCACAAGACTGTGTACGGATCTGAGATACGAATCATCTTCGTTGTGGAAAACTTCCATTCCATCTCTTGTCTGTCCTGCACTTAATTCATGATAGGGAACTAACTTTAATTCTTTATTCCATACAATGACTTTTCCTTCTGTTTCTGTTACTGCTTTTTCGTACTTATTCTGTAAAATTACACAAGCCAGGGATTTCCCCTCCATCTCTTTCTTTATCTGACATAAAGTTATTGCCAGATTTTTCTCCTCTTTCATTGTCCGGTAAAAATTTGATCTTGCTATGATTGTTTGTGCTTTTATAGTCTCAAGTTCATATTTGTCTTCAATCTGCGATGAAACGATCACCGGCAGAAGCATTTCCACATTAAATTTTTTATTGATCAATGTAGTGTTGGCACCATTAAAAATAATTGTAACTATATAGGGAACAAAAAACAGAGCAAAGATTCCCGTTGTTCCAGGGAAAAAAGACTTTCTCATATCAGACCATCATTATAAACTTCTTCTTTTTAGTATATACATATATATTTATCTGTATGTATATTATTTATAACACTTCTGTTATATAGCAATTCTCGTAAATAATGCATATTGATCCTGCTCATCAGAACATAAAATCCTGCTGAACTGTCTCAAATTCATTAATTGAGAGGACTGCGATAGTTTCTGCATACGGGGCTTCATTACCCCGTATTAAAATATACAGCTCTATTTATTCTATTCTGGATTCGTGGTTCATTCCAGTAAATGATTTTATTTTTTCTGTTGTTCTTTTTATCATCCGGACGCAAAACAGTTCTGTCTTTTTTAGAATCTGTATCTTTTATGCAGATTCTTTTCTTGTCTTCAATGACTCCCATTACAAAGCAAATAAGAGCAGTCATGATTAACTGAAAATATTTTTTCAGATTCTTTAAAGGACTCTTCATAAAAACTCCTCCTGTTCTGCATTACATCTACTGACTTCAAACAGCCTGTCCACCGTTAAGACTGCGCACTTCCTACGGTTAATGGTATCAGGTACTAATAATATATGAAAAAGCATAAAACTTTAGAACTTTTTTATTTCTCTATAGTAATTCCATAAAATGATGTTAGGGTTAAAAAAACACAAAAAAACTTCTGTGAGAATATCACAGAAGTTTCAAAGTGAAGCATCGGGGATTCGAACCCCGGACAACTTGATTAAAAGTCAAGTGCTCTACCAACTGAGCTAATGCTCCATATTATTTAATTATCACTTTCAAAGTGAATGCCCAGAGCCGGAATCGAACCAGCGACACGAGGATTTTCAGTCCTCTGCTCTACCAACTGAGCTATCTGGGCAAAATAGCGGGGACAGGATTTGAACCTATGACCTTCGGGTTATGAGCCCGACGAGCTTCCAGACTGCTCCACCCCGCGATATTAATTTTTAAAATCAAAAGCCGATGATCGGACTCGAACCGATAACCTGCTGATTACAAATCAGCTGCTCTGCCAATTGAGCCACATCGGCTTAGCTGTTAAGCTAAGTGGATGGAGAAGGATTCGAACCTTCGAAAGCGTTGCTAACAGATTTACAGTCTGCCCCCTTTGGCCACTCGGGAATC